>CALCUV010000364.1 GCA_937906765.1 uncultured Prevotella sp. | reverse complement strand
TGATAAGTTCTTACAACGTTAAACTTTCTGCAAACATTTCCGATGCACGCTTGCTCGTAGGTGGGCAAGAAGTTCCCACACGTCAATTTGACGGCACACTCTTTGCCCCTATTACGCTGACTGCAAAAGCACCAGCGGGATATGAGTTTAAGGGATGGATTTTGAAGAGTGATGCAACCACTCGCACGGAAGAAATAGTGCCCTACAAGAGTTCGTGGAACTATTTTGACCAAGGTTCTTTGGACAATCAAGGGTGGAATAAGGAACATTACACCACGGAGAATTGGCAGACTTCACGAGCGCCCTTCGGTTATGGTACAGTGGGGACAACGGCAAATGCTGCTGATTACAACACACAGTTGGATTACGGAGAGGATGCGAGCAACAAGCGTCCTACGTATTATTTCCGCACCACATTTAATTTAGACACAACGCCTGCCGTGGATGATGCTTTCCGCATTGACTTCCAGGTGGACGACGGTGTGATTTTCTATGTCAATGGTGTGGAAGTTGGTGCTTACAATTGTACAAGCGGTGCGAAATATGCCACGTATGCACAATCCTATGCAGGCAATTACGCCTTTGTGGGTAACTTAGAAGTGCCCGCAAGTATGTTACGCAAAGGCGAGAATGTCATTGCTGCAGAGGTGCATAACTCTTCGGGCACCAGTTCAGACATCTTCTTTGATGCGCAACTCGTTCGCTTGATTACAGAAGGCGGTGACAACAACGTGACGCTCAGCACGGCAGAAACCTTTGTGCTTAGCGAAAAAATCCCTGTGGGTACGTATGACATACAAGCCACTTATCACCCCCTCGTAGGCAAAAAAGCGCAACTCGAAGCGGGTGCAACGCCCGTGCGTATCAATGAAGTGGGAGCGGGTAACGACATCTTTATTAATGAATACTTCAAGAAAAACGATTGGGTTGAACTTTACAATGCAACTGACGAAGCTATAGACGTGGCAGGCATGTACTTGAGCGACAATCCTGGTAATCCGCAGAAGTATCGCATTTCGGCAGATGGTAGCAGTGCTTCTACCGTGATTCCTGCACGAGGATATCGCATTGTGTGGTGTGACAAGTTGGCGCCACTCCATCAACTGCACGCTAATTTCAAATTAGACAATGCCGACGGTGCCTATCTCTCGCTTCAAGCAGAGGATGGGTCGTGGGCAGATGAAATCACCTACCTCTCTCAAGACGCTTGGCAAACCTATGGTCGCTATCCCGACGGAGGGTATCACGCACAACTCTTCGACCGTGCTTCCATTGCGCTCCCCAATCAAATAGGCACGTATCATTTTGATGAAGAATCGTCAGACTCTTGGGTTGACCAACAGTTGGCAATAACCTTGCAACTTCAGAAAGGGTGGAACTGGGTGTCACACAACATGCAGGAGGAAGTGTCAAGCACACGCCTTACGCCCTATGCCCAAACGCTGGCGAGTCAAACAGCAACAGCCACGCGTGATGCCGACAACGGATGGACAGGGAAACTGAGCGACTTGCTCCCAACGGAGGGTTATAAGGTGGAAATGAAACAAGCGACGGACGTTACGCTTCGCGGAACGCTTTTTGACGTTAAT
>CALCUV010000363.1 GCA_937906765.1 uncultured Prevotella sp. | reverse complement strand
CGCTAATCGTACTAATCGGGGCATATATGGCAGGCCTACTGGGTTCGCTCACCGGACTTGGCGGTGGGGTTGTCATCATTCCCTTGCTTACGCTCGTGTTGGGCATAGATTTCCACTACGCAGTAGGTGCGGCGCTCGTAGCTTCCATTGCCACCAGTTCAGGTTCGGGAAGCGCCTACGTAAAAGAGGGTATTACGAATATACGTCTCGGAATGTTCCTCGAAATTGCCACAGTAATCGGCGCAGTAATCGGTGCTTTCGTGGCATATTACTTGAATAACAACGTGATTGCCGTAATCTTTGGCGCCACCCTCATGCTGACGGGAATCATGCAGATGGTGAAGAAACAAGACCACGAAGGTGTGAAGGGTTCTGAGACCGCGCGTCGCCTGAAACTCTTTGGCACGGCCCCCCAAAAGGACGGCACGAAGCGCTATTACGAACTGCGCAACGTGGGTGGCGGTTTCGGTGTTATGACTATTGCTGGAGCGCTTTCTGGTATCCTCGGAATCGGTAGCGGGGTACTGAAGGTTATCGCTATGGATAACTTAATGAAGGTGCCGTTTAAGGTAAGTACCACCACTTCTAACTTCATGATGGGCGTAACTGCCTGTGCGTCGGCCGTTGTTTACTTGCAGCGTGGAAATATAGACCCCGGCATTGCCTGCCCCGTAATGATTGGCGTTTTGTTAGGCGCGCTCACCGGTGCTCGCCTCTTAAAGCGCCTTGATGTGCGTTTGTTGCGCAAGATTTTCAGTATTGCTGTCTTGATGGTGGCGGTCAATATGATTTGGCAGGGGATGAATGGTCAGTTTTAGAAACTGTTGAAATTTTATTTCGGAACTTAACGGGCTTCTTAGTTTTAGAAACCTTGTAGAAAAACGATTTTTCTCGCTCCAATGTGAGACGTCTCCAAGCGTCGGGGAATGCCGTCTTCCAGTTAGAGCACTTCATACCTATTATATATTATGCAAATTCTCATCAGTCGCACCCTCCGTTGGGGAGTTACCATTGCCAGCGTGCTGGCTGGGATAGGCGGCGTTTTCTATTTCATACAACACGGCACAGAACTCCTCGACACGGAGAAATATCACAATTTCGCCTACACAGACGCCCAAAATCCTGCCACAACCACCTTCGGCGGAATCTTTGAAGGCGCCTTCGCGGGAAACTCTGAGAGTCTTATTCAACTCGGAGTCATCGCCCTGCTCTTAACGCCCATTATGCGCGTCGTGCTTTCCTTATTCGACTTTGTGAAACAAAAAGATTGGCTCTACGTTGCCATCACCGCCTTCGTGTTGGGCGTAATCGTGATGAATTCCATAGTGGAATAAGCGCGCCACTCTCATGCGCGTTTCCGAGCATCAGTAAAAATAGTCCTTTCATCAGCACAAACATTTATGCGCATTAGAAATGCGAAAAACAAAGTCTAACTTAGCGCGCACAATATTACTCTTTGTTTCTCTAATATTACTCTTTGTTTTGCCGATCTAACTGGTGATTTTACCCCAAAAAGGCTTTAAAAAAGGTCTTTCTGAAGAAAATATTGCTTTTTTATGCATTTTTCTGATAAAAACCCTTGCTGTGTTAATAGAAATGCTTACCTTTGCACTCGCTAAGACGGAGAGGTGGCGGAATTGGTAGACGCGCTACTTTGAGGGGGTAGTGTCAATTGTGACGTGGGAGTTCGAGTCTCCTCCTCTTCACTAAGCAAAAGGAAACTTACTGAAAGGAAGATTTCCATAATGCGGAAATAGCTCAGTTGGTAGAGCACAACCTTGCCAAGGTTGGGGTCG
>CALCUV010000362.1 GCA_937906765.1 uncultured Prevotella sp. | reverse complement strand
AGATACGGCGGGTGTAGCGCGACGCATTGCTGAGCAACAATTAAGCGGACATGCCGCCATTTGTCACGCCAGTGCGGCCGAACAATATGGTTTGAAAGTGCTCGAAAATCACATTGAGGACAACAAGCATAACTTCACCCGCTTCCTTGCTCTTGCTGACGAATGGCAGGCTGACCGTTATCGCGAAGTCAATGACACCAACAAGAGCAGCATTGTCTTCTCCCTGCCCCACGAAGAGGGTTCGCTCTCACAGGTGCTCTCCATCTTCAGTTTCTATAAGATTAACCTCACGAAGATTCAATCCCTGCCGATTATAGGTCACGAGTGGCAATACCTTTTTTACGTTGACGTGACCTACCCCGACTACCTGCGCTACCGCCAAAGCATTGACGCCGTTCGCCCCCTCACTCGCGACCTACGCATCCTCGGAGAATACCCCGAATTTGGCGGTAATAAACTAACCTAACTGACTTCAAAAAAACAAAACCTAACTTAGGAAAAATTAAGTTACTTAGAATTTAAATTAAGAGTAACTTAAGCGCGACTAAAAGTAACTTAATTTTCCCTCTTAATCTTATTCCTTATGATAACTCCCGCTCAACGCATCGCAAGCGTACCTGAATACTACTTCTCACGCAAACTCAAGGAAGTGGCACAGATGAATGCCGAGGGGAAAGACATTATCAGTCTTGCCATTGGCAGTCCCGACCTTCCACCTTCCGCTCAAACCATCGAAACCCTCTGTCGCGAGGCACAACGCCCCAATGCGCATGGTTACCAACCCACTTCGGGAACTCCCGAACTCAAGCGTGCGATGGCGGGTTATTATCAGCGTCGCTACGGCGTAACGCTCAACCCCATGACAGAGATTCAACCGCTGATAGGTTCGAAAGAAGGGATTCTTCACACCACTCTCGCCTTCGTCAACCCCGGTGAAAAGGTGCTCGTTCCCAATCCCGGTTACCCCACTTACACAGCGCTTTCGCAATTATTGGGATGCGAAGTGGTGTATTACGACCTGCTTCCCGAAAATGACTGGCAACCGGACTTCAATGCGATTGAGGCAACCGACCTGAGCAAAGTGAAAATTATGTGGGTGAATTACCCCCACATGCCTACGGGAACCGTAGCGCTCCAGGAGACTTACGAACGCCTCGTTGCCTTTGGGCGTCGCCACAACATTCTTATTGTCAACGACAATCCTTACAGCACGATTCTCAACCGTAACCCGCAAAGCCTGCTTCAAGTTCCTGGCGCCATGGATTGCTGTATCGAATTTAATTCGATGTCAAAGAGTCACAACATGCCGGGATGGCGCATCGGAATGGTGGCAGCCAAGGAGGAATACATCAAATACATCTTGCGCGTGAAGAGCAATATAGACTCGGGAACCTTTCGCGCGATGCAATTAGCGGCGGTTGCGGCCTACGATAATGACGATGCGTGGCACGAAGCGCATAATTATAATGTCTATAAGTCACGTCGTCATGCCGCAGAGCAGATTATGGATGCGCTCAACTGTAAGTACGACCCCAATCAGGTAGGTATGTTCCTTTGGGGCAGAATTCCCGACCATTATGACACGGTAGAAACCCTCACCGAACGACTTCTTCACGAGGCAAAGGTATTTATTGCCCCTGGATTTATTTTTGGTTCCAACGGAAATCGCTATATTCGCATCTCACTCTGTGCTACGGAAGAAAAAATCCAAGAAGCGCTCCACAGAATAAGAGCATTACAGTTGTAAAACTACTTCGACTTTAATGACCTAAGACTTCACAACCTCACAACTTCTGAACCTCAGAACTTCATAACTTCTGAACCTCACAACCTCAGAACCTCTTAACATCAGAACATCAGAACATCAGAACCTCACAACCTCTTAACCTCAAAAATTTATGGAACTCGATATTCTCCCCCTCAACTTACCTGGCATTGAACCCAAACGCCCATTGGTTATCTCCGGTCCCTGCTCTGCTGAAACTGAAGAGCAAGTTATGACCACCGCAACGCAACTTGCGGCGCAAGGCATTAAAATCTTTCGCGCCGGAATCTGGAAACCTCGCACAAAACCCGGAGGTTTTGAAGGCGTAGGCGAACCTGGTTTGAAATGGTTGCAACGTGTGCAGCAGGAACTCGGAATGCTGGTCACTACTGAGGTAGCCACTGCTGCACATGTCAAAGCGGCGCTCGCACATAATATAGACATTCTTTGGATAGGGGCACGTACGGTGGCCAATCCCTTTGCTATGCAAGAAATAGCGGATGCTTTGAAGGGGCATGACGTACCTGTGATTGTGAAAAACCCTGTTAATCCCGATTTGGAGTTATGGATTGGCGGCCTTCAGAGAATTAACGGCGCGGGCATCAAACGCATGGCGGTGATTCACCGAGGTTTTTCATCGTGTGACAAGAAGATTTACCGCAATCTCCCAATGTGGCACCTGCCTATCGAACTCCGTCGCCGCATTCCTAATATCCCAATCCTCTGCGACCCCTCACACATTGGGGGCAGTCGCGAACTCATCGCTCCCCTCTGTCAACAGGCCATGGACCTTGGTTTTGATGGACTTATTGTGGAAACCCACTGCTGTCCTGATTGCGCATGGAGCGA
>CALCUV010000361.1 GCA_937906765.1 uncultured Prevotella sp. | reverse complement strand
ATGATTTGCATTAAGAACAAGCGTTGCTCCGTTGGGCTTAACACGTTAAAACCTACCACTACGAAGCGACGGCCTTGGAAGAAGGGCGGAAGATTTGAGCAGGCGGCACCGTCGGGAGTCTGAGACATACCCTCCAAAGTCTCCACCACCTCACGCTTCAGCATACCCGTATAAGCGAGTCCTTCAGCAGCGAGCGCTTCGCGGAATTGCTGATAAATGGCATACAGATGTTCCCAAATGGCTGAGAATTTCTGCTTCAGCGCCGTGTCCTCCTTCTTCATGTAATGGTCGAAGTAGGTGCGCAATGCCTCTTGTTGTTGCTCCGTAAGGAAATCAAAGTTTTTAAGATCCTCAAGTTCCTTCACATTACCGAGCAATTTGTCCGCACGTGCCAAACTGTTGTCAATGTCATCAAAGTCGCGACACATCGTTTCGCCCCACGAATAGAAGCGATCGAGAGGTTCGGTGCGCCCAGTCACATTGAGGTACACACGATAGAGGCGACAGACCAACTCAATGGGGTCTGCCACCTGCTTGGTGCTCAAGTTTTTGAACACTTCGTCAATGGTTACATAATGAGGCGCCCACACGTAGCCCTCTAACTCTTGACGCAAGTATTTATTGAAAAAGAGTCCTGCACGCTTGTTGGGGAAGATGATGGTTAACCCTTCCGAATTTTCCTTCATCTCAAGATAAAGGCGACGTGCTACTATTTGAAGAAATGGAGTCATGAGAAAAGTAAAAGATAAGAGAGGAGCAGCGACTCAACCCACACTGCGCAATCGCAAAAAGCCACAGCAACGAGAGGCGAACTGTCTCCCCAAAAACGGAATGCCACTTCGTGAAAATTAGGCAAAAATCTAATTGTTGCCCCAAGAACTTTAACAGTCCCCCTCCGCAACTAAGTTGCTCGTCCCCCTAACTTATGGGGACAAATTAGTTAGTCTGCCTCGTTTAGGTTTCCAATTGGAAATCTCAAGCAAATGGAAGTATATAAAATTCCTCCCCAAAGTTAGGGGAGGTGCCCAAAGGGCGGAGGGGTCTGTGATAATGGGAGAACTACTATACTATTTGTGAAAACAAAGAGTAACTTCATTTAAATTGTTTGTAACAGAATTTAAAATCTAATTCTCTTTATTTCCATAGTTTCAAACCTTGTGCTAACGAATTGAATTACAAGAATCTCTGAAAACCGAAAAATATCACTTAACTACGGGTACAATCTCATTATATTTCAAGTACCACACGTAGCCTTTCGGATGAGGATAACCCATACTCTTAAGGAGTTCCACATAATCCTGCACCTGGTTCAGGTCTTTCAAAGTCTTCATGCCACCCGTCTTATAATCAATAACGATTGTCGTTTCGCCATCACAGATAACGCGGTCGGGGCGCTCAAATCGTTTTCCTTTTTCCGCATTAAGGGGAATGAGGATGTTTTGTTCGTTAAGCACGCGCCACTTTGGTAAGAACCATTCTCGGGCTTGCTCATTCTCAAAAATGCGTTGCATATAGGTTTCCACCTCTTGCTTATGCTCGGCACCGGCAATGAGACCTTCGCGCTCAAATTCAGCAATGGCACCCGCTAAATCCTCAAGTGTGTGAATGCGTTCAAGAAGGGCGTGATAGAAAATACCTGCCTCAATGTATTGTTCCTTTTCCATCGAAGCGTCAGCCTCAGTTTCACCTTGGAGGAAGCGCACAGAGTCGTTTGATTGTCGGAATTCGACGACCGCAGGTTGCGAACAGAATTCTTGAACTTGCTTTTCAAATTCGGGTTCTAAGTAATTCACCTCCTTCTCTTCCTCTGAAGCGTCATTTTCTGAATCTGCTTCCTGATTCTCAGCGCCTTCCTCAGGTTCAATTTTTGAAGGAACAATCGTGCCAAAGGTGTAGTTTTTCGCCTCTCCCTTAAATGTGGGCCAAGTATAAACACCATCGGTTTCCTCTCCGAGCAATGCCATATTGATAATGTCGGAAAGTTCGCTTGTTGTCTTTCCCACTTCCTTTTTCGGTCCTGCGCCGGTAAGGATAATGAGATTGTTCTCCGCACGTGTGAATGCCACGTAAAGCACATTGAGATTGTCCACCAGTTGTCGCAACAATTCTTCATCAAAATCCTTATGGAAGAGCGATTCTTTCATATCGGCGCCATATTCTAACGGAGAGAGTTTCAACTGATTGAAAGGCGCCTGCTCAGGTTTACACCACAAGAGCGGTTTATTCTGCGACTTTATGCCATCTGCCTTACCGTCGCAGAAAGGCACGATTACGGTGTGAAACTCTAAGCCCTTCGACTTGTGAATCGTCATAATCTGCACCCCGTCTGCCGTACCCATCGGGACGGGTGTTTCATGCATCGTTTCATCCCAGTAAGTCAGGAAGGCATCTATCGTGGAGCGGTTGTCTTGTAAGTAAGCCAAAAGCTGGTCAAAGAAGGTGTAGAGATAAGCATCCTGTCCCTTTATCGCCTTCAAGCCTAAAAGTTCGTAGAGTCGTTCACAGAGTTCGTAAAGTGGGAGTTCGAGTAACGCACGTTGCGCTTCCTCGTCACCCAATGGGAGCAGCGCATCCGCCTGTTCCTTACTCATGGTAAAAATTCGGTTTGCCACTTCCTGGATTTGCTCCTCAGAGAAATCAACCAACTCCTTGCACTTCACTTCTCGGTGATAAAGCGTGGCAAGAGTGTAACGCTCAATGTCATTTTGGGGATTCGCAAGCATACGTAAGGCGGAAATCAACATACTTACCGCAAGCGAAGAATCAAGCAAGAATGCCTCGTTACTCACCACCTTAACGTGAGGAAAATGTTCTTCAAGATAACCCGCAATTTTCGCTCCCTGCCAATTCTGACGCACCAAGACGGCAATGTCTCGGGGTTGCACACCGTTGTTCAAGAGTTCCGTCATCGTCTCTCCGAATCGGTCGAGCGTCATGTCCACTTTCGACTTGCGCTCTGTGACTTGCGCGGGAGCAGGAGCGTCTTGCGCACCCGTTGTCGCGTCATCCACGTCATCATTTGCATAAAGCAAGTGGTCCACTTTAACATAGCCATAACCGCGATGCTTTTCGGGCACCTGCTGCACCACTTCTTTGTAAGCCATAGTGATGGCCTGTGCACGGTCTTCCGCGGCGTTGCTTCCGTCAGCAAAAG
>CALCUV010000360.1 GCA_937906765.1 uncultured Prevotella sp. | reverse complement strand
TGCTCGCAGATGGAGCAACTGGCGGCGGCGGCCGAACGTTCCTCTATCAAGTACAAGCAAGTGGAATTCATGAGCGCCCGCATCGGTCAGGAATTTGAGGGTAAGATTTCGGGGGTGACGGAATTCGGTATCTATGTCGAATTGGACGAAAATAATTGCGAGGGAATGGTACCCTTGCGCGACTTGACGGGAGACTATTACGAATTTGACGAACGCAATTACTGCCTTGTCGGACGCCGCACCCACCGTGTCTATGCCCTTGGCGACAAGGTGCGTATCCGCGTAGAGCGTGCAAATCTGGAGCGCAAGATTCTCGACTTCTCGCTTGTCGGAGAGGATGTTGACGTCTTCTCAACCCCAGCACCGAATGTTTTTGCGCCGAAGGGCAAGAAGAATAAGAAGAGAAAAAAATAACAAACGTGAGTTTTTCAGGTTACAAAACCGCTTTGTTTAAAGGCTATAAGACCTTGCAGTGCGGATGCCTACCTCATAACCTTAAAACCTAAACCCTTAAAACCTTAAAATGATGAAAGTCTATGTTATGTCGGGCTGTCCCGACTGCACCCAAATCAAAGAAATAGCAAAGACCGATGCGCGCTTCACGCTTATAGACATCGGCGAAAGTCCGCTTAACTTGAAAGAATTTCTGCGCCTTCGCGACACACATCCTGCTTTTGACCGCGTGAAAGAGCGTGGCACGATTGGCATTCCCTGTTTTGTGCAGGAAGACGGAACAATCGTATTCTCACTCGACCGCCTTACGAATCCCCCTCAGTTAGATGCTGAAGCGGACATTCCTCAAGGTGCGGCCTGTAGTTTAGACGGAAAGGGATGTTAGTCCTTAACGCCACAATGTGTATGTATTAAAGGTGGAGATAAGCCTCAACGAGAGGACTATCTCCACCTTTTAATTTTTAATTATTGTTGTCCAGTAAAATATCCCTTATTTTTTAGAACACGAATTTCACGAATAACACGAATGACCACGCAGGCAGAGATTTGCTAATCGCATCCGAATTTCACGAATACCCTCCGGATGGTAAAAAATCGCGATATTGACTTTAGCGACCTTCGGTTAGTGTTATAAAAATGCCCCGCACGGTGATTCGTGTTATTCGAAAGCGATTAGCAAAAAAATATATACCGCACGGTTATTTGTGTTATTCGTGAAATTCGTGTTCTCTTAAACATAGGAACTCTGTATTATTCGGTTGAATATCTACAAGCGGTTTGTCCAAGCACAACGGTTTATCAAACAAAGAGTTTTCTGTATTTATAGAACACAAATAATTGTCAATATATTAGAAGCAAGTGAAACTGAAAGTAACTGAATTTAAATTATAAGTAACTTAAGTGAAACTATAAGTAACTTAAGTGAAACTATAAGTAACTTTGTTTTCCGCATGTGAGATATAGATTTTCACACATAAGAATCACGGAGATTTGTCTTACACAGGATTGCCCTTACCTCCAAAAGCGGTGCGTGAGGTCGGTAAATGTGCCGTCGGGTTCCACACGGTAGAAGCGCTGATTGGTAGTGCGGTCGCGCAAAGCGCCGAGGGCTTCGCGGTAAGGCCCAACCTTTACGTAATCAAAGGGAGCAGGGTCGAAATCTGCGGGAAGTTCTTGGCACCCGCTGTACCACCCCGTCTTGAGAGTGCCCTCAAAATGCTGCTTTGTTTCACGCAACACCTCCTGCACGGCTTGCGGGTCGTTGTCTCCGCCCATGAGTGCCACACAAGTGATTTCTCCTCTGTATTTTTCAGCAAGCGCAATGAGCACCTTGGCATCCAGCACTTCGCCAATGTCACCCATAAGGATGGAACTGTGACACCCCGGACACTTGTTCGGACATAGCGAGAGGTTCACGGCAAGTGTGACCTCGTCGGGGAATTCTTGAAAGACAATATCGTAAGTTAGGTATTTGAGCATGGGGGGAAAGGAGAAATGAGAAAGGAGAAATGAGAAAGGAGAAATGCCATGCGGGACATTTCTGAGCTAGCATCTTTCTCTTTTCTCCTTTCTCATTTCAAATATTATTCTTGGTCATAAGCATGTTTCGGATAGTCAATCGTATAGTGCAATCCGCGACTTTCCTTACGTTCAAGCGCCCAACGCGTAATAAGGTAACCCACGTTTATCATATTGCGAAGTTCGCAAATGTCAGGCGTAGCCTTCACGCGCTTAAAAAGTTCTTCCGTTTCTTCAAAGAGCAGGTCAAGTCTTGTCCATGCGCGCTTCAATCTAAGGTCAGAACGCACAATTCCGACATAGTTAGCCATAATTTGACCTACCTCGCGGGCATCTTGGGCAATAAGCACCTTTTCTTCGTTAGTAAGCGTTCCCTCATCGTTCCACTTGGGCACCTTTTCGTTAAAGGTATATTCATCAATATGTGCGATAGAATGGCGCGCAGCAGTTTCTGCGTAAACTACAGCTTCGGTAAGCGAATTACTTGCCAAACGATTTCCGCCGTGGAGTCCAGTGCAAGAACATTCGCCTATTGCATAAAGGCGGTGAATACTTGAACAAGCGTTTAAGTCCACCTTAATGCCCCCACATTGATAGTGAGCGGCGGGCGCAACGGGGATATATTGCTTTGTAATATCGATACCCATCGTTAAGCACTTTGCATAAATGTTTGGAAAGTGCTTTTTTGTTTCTTCGGGATTCTTGTGCGTCACGTCAAGGCACACATGGGTCAATCCGTGGATTTTCATTTCCTTGTCTATGGCACGTGCTACGATGTCGCGGGGAGCAAGTGACAAGCGTTTGTCATACTTGTGCATGAATTCCGCACCATTGGGCAAGCGAAGGATACCTCCATAACCGCGCATGGCTTCGGTGATGAGGTAAGCGGGATGGGTTTCGTTGGGAGAGTAAAGCGCTGTGGGGTGGAACTGAATGAATTCCATGTCCTGCACAGTTGCTTTCGCGCGATACGCCATGGCCACACCGTCGCCCGTAGCTACGGTGGGATTCGTAGTCGTTGTGTAAACCGCGCCACAACCTCCCGTGGCCAAAACCGTTACTTTAGAAAGGAAACGATCAATCTTCTGCGTGTCAGGATCCAGAACGTAAGCGCCGTAACACTCAATGTCCTTCGAAGCTCGGGTTACGGTGACGCCAAGATGGTGTTGCGTGATAATCTCTACCGCAAAGTGGTGTTCAAATATCGTAATGTTGGGATGGCGACGCACAGCCTCAATCAGACCTCTCTGAATCTCGAAACCCGTGTCGTCAGCGTGATGAAGGATTCGGAATTCCGAGTGCCCACCTTCGCGATGAAGGTCAAAATCTCCCGCTTCGTTACGGTCGAAATTCACACCCCAATTCACGAGTCGCTCAATGGCGGCAGGACCATTCTCAACGACCTGACGCACTGCCTGAGGGTCGCTAATATAATCCCCAGCAATCATCGTGTCTTGGATGTGTTTTTCAAAATCATCCACTTGCAGGTTCGTAACAGCAGCAATGCCGCCCTGAGCCTTCGCAGTGTTGGCTTCTTCAATCGTTGTTTTGCAAACGAGTGCCACTTTACCTTTACCCGAAGCGGCAACCTGAAGGGCGTAACTCATTCCGGCAACGCCAGAACCAATTACCAAAAAATCGAATTTGCGAATCATCTTTTGAAGCTTAATTCTATGCACCCGCAAATCTACAACTTTTTTGGGAAAGAGTAAAGGAGAACGTTTAAAGTTTAAAGTGTGGAAGACAAATTTGTGGCAGAGAATCAAAGCATCGGTAATGCCCCCGTAGGAGTACCCACAGCATTTGGATTCACTATAAAGTTGCTTGAACGAATCCTGTTGTTGTGTGCCCTCCTACGGGGGCAATGCACACATAAATTCCTTATGAGGCCACTACTCTATCATGACCTTTATCTATTTTCCTTTATTATTCTCCTCTTTAACACTTTTTGTGTGTCCGTTTTTACATCTGATAAGAAGATTTAACGCTGCGTTAAGAGTTCATGCCGAAACAAGTCCATACATTTGCACCGTCAGACAACTATAAAACCGGTTTTATCTTTTTACTAACAAACAACAAAACGATTATGAAAAAGATTTTTACCCTCATGTCTCTTGCCCTCGTAACAATGGCAATGAGCGCACAAGTTTACGTAGGTGGTGGCGTCAACATGTGGCGCGACACAGACAATAACAAGACAACAATCGGCATTTCTCCAGAAATGGGTTACAAGATGAGCGACAAATGGGCGCTGGGTATGGGCTTAGATTGCTCTTACATTTATGAAAAGGGCACTGACATTTACCGCGTGGCGGCCATGCCTTACGTGCGCTACACGGCAGTTAAGATGGGTCCCGTAAGCTTTTTTGCAGATGGCACTGGCGGAGTTGCCGTGAACAAAGTTGACGGCGGAGACGACTTTACGAGTTGGCAAGTGGGCATTAAACCAGGGTTGATGGTGGAACTTACTCCCCAAATCTCATTCCTCGCTCATACAGGTTTCCTGGGCTATCGTGACACGGACAAGTACGACTATTTTGGCGATAGCGGATTCGGATTTAAGATGAGCACTTCCGACCTCCGTTTCGGCTTGCTTTGGAACTTCTAAACGCAACAGCCAAGAAAACAAGCATAAACTTCTGAATATCACACCCGAAACTTCACCCCGAGCAACCCTCTTAAACAGGGGCAAAACAAAGAGTAATATTCGACGTCTTATTTGGGTACTTAGGACGTGGAGTTTGTAATATTATTTTCCTAAAAAGGGATATTGTTTTGACAGGGTGAAGGTGACACGCAGGAAAACCACTTTCAAGAACCATCATCTGGGCGATGCACCCGCGCATTGTCCAGATGATTTTTTGTATGTACACTTTCAAACAGGAAAAAGTTTCCTTTAATCTATTCCGTTTTACGGATTTCACGTTCAATTATTCGCACACTGAGATATTTCCCTATCATTTTGTAAAAAAGGTTTAAAACTTGTTCTTAGATTTGCCATGTTTAAACAACCACATTATTATTAACCTCAGCATGAGTTAAGTTCGTGAATATCAAACAAGACTCGTGTTTTAAAACCTTAAACATTATGAAAAAGATTTTTGCATCTTTGGTGGTTCTCTTCGTTTCCGTAGCGGTGAACGCACAAGTTTATGTTGGTGGTGGTATTGGTTTTTCTAATGTAGAAAACACAGCTGATGACAGTAAAGTAACTACCTTTGCTATCAAACCAGAAATTGGTCACAAGTTAGATAGCAAATGGGATATCGGTACAACTTTTAATTTTGAATATGCAAAGGAAGGTGATTACAAAGCAACAAGTTTTGCCGTTGCCCCTTACGTTCGCTACAATGCGTTTAAAGTAGGTGCTGTAACGTTTTTCGCAGATGCTTCAGCAGAAATTGCTGCGTTAAAAGTGGATGGTGGCGACAGTTATAGCGGATGGTCTATCGGAATTAAGCCAGGTGTTTCAGTTGACGTAACTAAGAAACTTTCATTCGTGGCACACGCTGGTCATATCGGTTATTTCGACACAGAAGAAATCAATAACCTTAAGGGATTTGAAGCAGGCATCAGCACAGAAAACCTTACTTTCAGTTTGCTCTGGAACTTCTAAATTCAACAGCATAATTTTTGAAGCATGCCGCCCCAAACCCTGCTGATTGGGATTCGTAAGAAGGGGTAAGCACTTCGAATTATCATTTATATCATCTGGGCGATGCACATGCGCATTGTCCAGATGTTTTTTTGTGTGTCAGACCTGCTAATTCTAAGGTAGGGACGCATTTTTGGGGGGTGCCAAACGGTTTTTTAAAAGAAACGTTAAGAATCCAGCAGTTTTTTTCTATTTTTGCTTGTTGTGCTCGTAAAGCGCTATAGAATTTGTAGCAAACCCAATTTACGGACTTTAGGTAATTCCATTACGCCACCCACATTATAAATGAACTCCACGATTTCTCCCTTTGCACGACCGCTGTATGTGATGCTCAAACCCATTGGGGCGCATTGCAACTTGGCGTGCGACTATTGTTACTACCTTGAGAAGGCGAAGCTCTATGACGACGTGCCCCGACACGTTATGAGCGAGGAACTTCTTGAGGAATTTGTGCGTCAGTATATTGGTGCACAGACCATGTCGGAGGTGCTTTTCACTTGGCACGGCGGAGAAACGCTCATGCGCCCACTTTCGTTTTACAAAAAGGCGATGGAACTACAGCGCAAGTATGCCGGAGGGCGCAGAATTGACAACTGTATTCAGACCAACGGAACGATGCTCACGGATGAGTGGTGCCGATTTTTCCGCGAGAATAATTGGCTCGTAGGAGTCTCTATTGACGGACCGCAGGAATTTCATGATGAATACCGTAAGAATCGTGCGGGCGCGCCTTCGTTTCATAAGGTGATGAAGGGCATAGACTTGCTCAACAAGCACGGAGTGGAGTGGAACGCCATGGCGGTTGTGAACGATTTTAACGCGGACTATCCCCTTGATTTCTATCACTTCTTCAAAGAAATCGGTTGTCGCTACATCCAATTCACACCCATTGTGGAGCGCATCCGTCGCCACGATGACGGACGGCATCTTGCGCACATCAGCGACGGAGAAGAATGCCCCTTGGCGGATTTTAGCGTGACACCAGAGCAATGGGGAAACTTCCTTTGCACTATCTTCGATGAATGGGTGAGGAACGATGTGGGCGAAGTGTTCGTTCAGATTTTTGATGCTACGTTATGCAACTGGGTGGGTCACGCTCCCGGAGTTTGCACTATGGCACGCTCGTGCGGACATGCCGCTGTGATGGAATTTAATGGCGATGTCTATTCTTGCGACCACTTCGTGTTTCCCGAGTATAAACTTGGCAACATTCGAAGTCAGACACTCACGCAAATGCTCTACTCTCCGCGCCAAGACGAATTCGGAGCGATGAAAATGAACTCCCTTCCGCGCCAATGCAAGGAATGCACGTATCTCTTCGCATGTAATGGCGAATGCCCCAAGAATCGTTTTGCGAAAACGAAGGACGGAGAGGCGGGACTCAATTACCTATGCGCGGGCTATCGCAAGTATTTCGAACACGTGGCGCCCTATATGGACTTCATGAAAGAGGAACTACGGAACGAGCGCCCGCCTGCAAATGTGATGGAATTTGCACGTAAGAATATTTTTACCTAACTCCTTTAGATTAAAGAATGAAATCGTTCTACCACTTCTGCAGTCCTGTACTTTCTAAGGACTGGTGGCTCACATGGGTTGGCATAATTGTTGGTTGCACCATTATGGCTGCAGGTTTTGTGTTTTTCATCAACCCCTATAACATCGTTCCAGGGGGCGTTTACGGTACGTGTATCGTGCTCCACTCCCTCTTCCCCTCGGTTCTTGTCGGTACGTTCGGCTATATGCTTGACATTCCCTTGATGTTGCTTTCTTTGGTGCTTCTCGGGGCAAAGTTAGGCACCCGTACAATTGTAGCCGTGCTCATTACACCTACTATCATGAACTTGCTGACAAGTATAGCTTACCCTACAAGAGAAGCCATGATGAGTCTTGACCCAGCGCTGATGCTTAATGGAGCCTTAGACCTTTCTAACGACCTTATGCTAACCAGCATTATCGGGGCGGTGATGATTGGGATTGGCTGCGGTATCGTTATTAGGTGTCAAGCAACTACGGGAGGGTCTGACATTGTGGCGATGATACTTCAGAAATACTGCAAAATTAAATTCAGTAGCGGCATTCTGTTGGTAGACGCTATCGTAGTGCTTTTCGGACTTGTGGTGTTCGGTTTTGGCATCGGTGCTCCCGATGTGAATTATTGGGGACAAACTATCGAGA
>CALCUV010000359.1 GCA_937906765.1 uncultured Prevotella sp. | reverse complement strand
CCCCGTAGGAGGACCCACAACACTTGGATATGCCATAAGTAGTTTTAACTTATCCTGTTGTTGTGGGTCCTCCTACGGGGACCGATACATTTATTCGCTTGCAGTCAACTTCCGCAGGTTCGCTCTGCTCACCCGCGGTTAGGCAAGTGTGCCCTCCTACGGGGGCATTCCCACCAGTGTTAGAAGAGCATTATGGTAAAATGGGAACTTACTTTTCAAAAATAATATCCACATAACCATTTATCGAAGATGTGGATACATAAAGTGTGCCGTTTCAAACTTTACTGGACAGCAATACTAAACAATCACCTTCCTGCGCCCAAACATATACCGGGAAACCCCGATGAATTCGAGGATTTTTGCTATAGCAAGACACCCGACGACACACACAATCAAGGATAAAACGAGAAAGAGAATCCCTGACGGATCGAAGTTCAAGAAGCGCACAAGATGCTTGCAGAGAATGGTGAAGATGGGGGAAAACAAGTAGAGCACCAACGAATTTCTCCCCAAGAATTCCATCAATCGCTGACCCGCGGTCGGGAGATAACGATAGAGGAAGAAGCATGCCCCAATGAACGTATATACAATAAGTATGCCCATGGGCGTGGCCTTATCCAAATGCGCCACATTGGTAATGAGACAGGCAAACATGAGCAACGCGACCCAACCTCCCTCAAAGAAACGCACCAAACTCACATTGAAATTACGCAGCAACACACCGCCTAAAAAATACATTGCACAAGCAGGAGTCACCACCTCTTTCACTCCCAGAAGCAGCGCAATAAAGATATATAGCAACGCTCTCACCGGAATGCCCAACACTTTCGTCGTCACCTTCCACACCGTCAAACGACGCAAAGCATACCATAAGGCGCCACAAATAACGATCGTCTGCAAATACCAGTATGGGCCTATCGGATGAAGCAGTAACTTATCGATGAAAACGCTCAATGTCAGTGAGTCAATGTGTTCACGGATGGGCAATATGGAGGCCATGATGATATAACTGCTCTCCATGACAACGTAAGGCACAACCAGCCACAAGAGGGTGCGCAAAACGCCACGCGTGCCCTTCTCAAAGTTCATCAAATAACCCGAAAGCAACAAGAAAGCAGGCATGTGAAACGTATAAACCACCTGCTTGGCATACGGATAAAGCGTAGAGAAATACACCAAATGAAAGGCAATCACCAACAGAATTAAGATGCCTTTAAGAAAGTCAAGTTCGCGAACGCGCTGAAGGGCATTCGTTTGCATTGTATGATTTATCACGTTTTGGGAGTCCATGATGTACGGCGCTAAATTTAGGTTTAGAATAGTTGCACGCAAATGTAAGCATTTCGGATGACATAGCGTGGTTTGGCGTAGCAAGATTTGGCATTATGGGTCACACCTACGGGTGTGTATGCGAGGTTCGTTGACAACCTTTAGGTTTCATATCTTCCCCTTGAAATGAGTTCTAAAAACTACATCTATTTTAAGCAAAACAAACCCTTACTAAATTCGCCTTATTTGAGACTAAAAACGAATTTAGTAAGGGTTTGTTTTACGAATAAAAGATGGGAACTTCTGTCCCCCTTAAATAGCGGTTACACAAACTCTTCGCCGAGTTTCATTTGTGCTTCCGTAACGAGGCGACGCACGATGGCGGCATCGTGGTTGGGGCATACGACTAACACACCGTCTTTCTCGGCCACGAGATAACCTTCGAGACCTGCGATTACGGCAGCTTTGGCGTCGGGAAGGCAAACGAGGTTGCCGTAAGACTTGTCGAAAAGCACCTTTGTGGAAGAAATCACGGCGTTGTCGTCGCTATCTTTCTGCTCCACCTCATGCAGTTCGGGCCACGAACCGATGTCTGCCCAACCAAAGTTGCAGGCCATTACGACAACGTTTTTCGTTTTCTCCAAAAGCAGGAGGTCGATGGATTGGTGCTCCATGGAGGGATACGTAGAACGGAACAAATCCATCATCTGCTCCCTACTCGCCCCAGAGCGCGCCACTTCAACGCATCCGGCAAAGCCTGGGAGTTCACGAGCTAACATATCCAACATTGTGGGCAAGTTACACATAAACATTCCCGAGTTCCAAAGGAATTCGCCACTGTTTACGAACATCTCAGCAAACTGCAAGTCGGGCTTTTCCGTGAAGGATTTTACTCTGGGATACCGCCCGTCCTTTTCATCGTCCATTTGGATGTAACCATATCCCGTATTGGGAGTCGTGGGGCGCACACCGACAGCCAGGAAATTGTCGTGGGTATCTACATATTCCAATCCGCACGACACTTGTTCCACAAAGCGGTCTTCATTCACAATGTACTGGTCGGCGGGCGTAATGATGAGATTGCCACCTCCGAAACGATGGGCAAGATAAAGCGCTGTCCATGCAGCTGCAGGGGCAGTTGAGAGTTGAACAGGCTCTACCAAAATCTGGTCTTCCTTCAACTCTGGAAGTTGTTGCTTCACGATGTCCACATAATCCTCGAAGGTGGAAACGTAAATATTTTCAACGGGAATGAATTTGACATAGCGGTCGAAGGTTTGCTGAAGGAGCGTACGCCCTGTGCCAAAGAAATCAACAAACTGCTTAGGCAGTCGCTTACGACTGTAAGGCCACAAACGGCGACCGATACCGCCGGCCATAATCACACAAAAGTTGTTATTGTTAGTCATGGTATTTGTATTTTATTCTGTAGGGACGCACGGTTCGTACGTCCGCCATATTCATTTATAATTTAAATCCTTACGCAATTTATAACGAGTCATAGGAATCCTATTCATCGAAAAAACAATCGTTATTCCACCTCATCACATTGGTCTTGATATAATCGACAATGCGATTACCATCCCTTGCTCCACGGATGATGTGATCATGGTAACGTCCTTGCCATCCAAATTGAATATAATTACGTTTGGCATATAGGGTAACGTCCCTTTTAAAACCTCCGACGACCACCCCTAATGCCATACGATGATTGGGTAGTTGCGAGAATTGAAAATCTTTCTGAAGGTCTTTTTCTGATGAATCCTCTATGTGGATTATCGCATGAATGTGATTAGGCATTACAACATAAAGACGAACTTGAGCATAAGGATAATGCAATGTAATATCGTCTAATTGTTGTTGGCAATAATTACCTAACGCTGTGTAGTGAATCTCACCGTTAGCAATCGTTCCAAAATAATGCGCCTTATCTTTGGTACATATCGTCACAAAATAATCACCCCCTAAATAATTGCTGAAACTTGCCCGCGGACTTTTCCTTCCACATTTATCGGAGTGACAGTCTGGCGCAGAATCCTCAATTTGATTATTCATACCTTGCATAACAGGACTACTTTTGAGGTAATAATATTATTGTGGCCACACGAATCCATAAGTCGTGGAGCAGGATTTAATCTTCTTGCGGACGCACGAACCGTGCGTCCCTACATTGCATCGCGAATATTCCACCTGCAAGCATAACGAATTGCTCACATTGGGACGATGTAGGGACGCACGGCTCGTGCGTCCGCCATATTCAGATGCAAATACAATCGCATGCGTTCCTACATTACGATGCGAATATAACGCTTTTTTCTCACATTTAGCGTGCCAAAAGGTAGAAATGAAACAGGAAAAAGGAGAAATGACAGCATACGCTCGCCTTGAGCACTGTCATTTCTCCTTTTTCAGTGAGGTTTAATCCTCCACAGACGGATGCTTCTTAAAGATTCTATACCCCGTAATAGCAATGATTACTGAGAACAGGGGGCAGAGGTAATTAAAGACGGCGTAGGGAAGATATGTCCATGTGGCGACACCCATTACCGTTTCCTGTGTCATACCGCACGTATTCCAAGGAATGAGTGGCGAAGTAACGGTCACCGCGTCTTCCGTAGTGCGACTCAAGAGGCGTGCTTCGTAACCATTGTCATGATAAGTTTCCTTAAACATATTCCCCGTGAGGATGATGGAAATGTATTGGTCGGCCGTAACGATGTTGAACAAGATGCCCGAACCTACTGTTGACGCTACAAGACTAAAGGTGCGACGCACAAAACTGAGGAACACACGGGAGATTCCCGCCAAGAATCCACTTGCCGACATCACGCCACCAAAGCACATCGCGCAAAGGATTAACCAAATCGTGTCCATCATTCCAGCCATTCCGCCAGTGCTCACAAGGTCGTTAAGTTCGGCAGTGCCCATATCTAATTGAGTTGCCCCAAAGACGGATTGCATCGTTCCCTTAAATAATGCCAGAGCGCCAGTTCCACTGGAGGCTATTTCTAATAGTACACTGGGTTGGTAAAGCAGTGCAAAGAGGATGGCCAAGAGGGTGGAAAGGAAGAGCGTGATGAGCGAAGGTAGGCGCTTCCAAATCATCACCGCTGTAAGCAGGGGGACGATTAACGCCCAGGGGGTAATGTTGAATTTTGCGTCAAGTGCTGTGGCATAACTTTGAATGGAGGTAGCATCACCTGCGGGGAGCGTGAAACCTGCGATGAGATACACCACAAGGGCGCAGAAGAGGGCGGGTATCGTAGTATAAACCAAATAACGGATATGCGTGAAGAGGCGCACGCCTACGGTTGATGACGCCAATACGGTGGTGTCGGAGAGTGGTGACATCTTGTCCCCGAAATATGCTCCGGAAATTACTGCTCCCGCAATCCAAGCCTCGTTGTATCCCATAATCGAACCTATGCCCAT
>CALCUV010000358.1 GCA_937906765.1 uncultured Prevotella sp. | reverse complement strand
TAAACGCTTGTGCCGTGTCGAGCGGTTGGCTGGTGCTGAAAGAGAAACCGCAATTATAATTGCCCGAAACGTTCGTCATGCTGCGGCGGGTGTAACCCGTTGCGGGGTCGCGCTCTACGGTAGAAATCCAATCCTTCGTGTTGTGGTTGAAATACAGATACCCGTTGTAACTGTCGCCCCGCTTGGTGTTGAAACGATAGGCGCGAAGGTCGAAGCGGTTGTCCCATCCCGTCTTCAGTCCGGGATTATTAACGACTTCCTCCATGGGGTTTCCCGTATCCGTAATGGGGAGTTGCTGCATGAGGTCGGGACGTCTTGTCCCTCCGCCG
Organism: uncultured Prevotella sp.; assembly: GCA_937906765.1. Classification (GTDB taxonomy): domain Bacteria; phylum Bacteroidota; class Bacteroidia; order Bacteroidales; family Bacteroidaceae; genus Alloprevotella. The sequence continues at coordinate 2,318 of CALCUV010000358.1, read as the reverse complement.
TAGGTGAATTGGATGTAGTTCTGCTTCGTGAATTTATACTTCAGATAGGTGTGCAACGAAGCAGACGGTCGGTTGCGCTTAGGTTCAAAGCGCCCCGTGCCACGCTCATATTCCAATCGCTCATTGTGTATGCCAAAGGCGGGCTGGAGTTCCAGTTCTAATTTGTTCCACCATCCTGAGAGGCGCAAGGTAAGGCTGTTCTTGAGGGTGTAATGGTTGGAATGGTAGGAGTTTTCCACGTTGCGCACAAACTCTAACGAGTCGCCCAATGTGGGGCGCAAACTCAAGGGGACGTCATAGATGTCGTAGAGTGTGGAGCGATCGTCGTTCTTACTGTACGAGGCAAGATAGTATGCCGACAACTTGAGGGGCTTCGAGAGTTTTTCGCCATATTCTATAGAGGTATAGACAGTATAACCACTGCCAGGATCGTCCTTAAATTGGCGGTAGTCGGCATAAGGTTTCGGAGCTGCCGCATTGAAGTAGCGATAGTTGACCGTGCCGTGCGACGCATTCGTTTTGTCGTGGAACGATGCATTAATATAAGCGTCGAACGTGCGCCCCGCTTTCTTAAACAGATGCGTATATTTCGCATTGAGCCCTGCCGAATACACTTCTGCATCCGTGGTGTAACGAGAGCGAACGGCATTCGTAGCCTGCTGGCGCGTAGCCTCGGTAAGGTTGTCCGCCCAAAGGCTTTCGGCAAGATTGTCTGCGTATTCGGGACGCTCATGATAGGTGGATGCTACGCCCTGATACTTGCTATCGCTTCCGCCATAGTTAAGGCGCGTCGATAGGTTGAGGCGATTGCTGGCGTTCCAGTTATAGGTGAGTTTCCCATCGGCATCCACCTTCACATCATGATTCTTCCTAATGCCCTTTCCGTAAGTGTAGAGCGCACTGCCGGCGCCAAGAATCGACTCTGTGGTGTTGTAACGAATGGCGGTCTGGTCGTTGTGCGTCACGTGGATATTGGCGTTGCTGGTCAAGTAACCTGCGTCGGAATATCCCTTGCCGTTGTCCCATTGCAACATGCTTCCCGCCTTGCGATAGGTGTAAAGTCCATCGCCCGCATTGAAGTGGCGCCAGTTTCCGTTTTGGTCCACACTCTGGTTCTCACTGATGTTATTGGCCTGCGCATACGCCGCCAAGCGTCGGTGGTCGGTGAAATTCGTAGTGAACACCTTGCCCACGTACGTCTCATTTGTGCCTCCGCCCAAGTTTACGTTCGCCATCCACGTGGATTTATACTCCTCCTTAATCGTGAGGTCCACCACGGTCGCCTTGTTCGCGTCCAGTTCACCGCGAAACTGCTTCTCCTCATCCGTCTTCTCGTACAACTTTACGTCCTTCACGGCATCGGTAGGCATATTCGCCATCGCCGTCTGCACATCGCCGAAGAAGGGTTTACCATCTACGAGCACCTGACTCACCGTCTTGCCGTTAAATGTCACGTTGCCGTTTTTGTCCATCGAAATGCCAGGCAGTTGGCTCATCAACGTTGCGAGCGAAGCACCAGGAGGAAGGCGCAGGGCTTTTGTGTGAAACACCAAGGTATCTTCTTTTACGGTCATCATTCGTGCGAGCGCCGTGACTTGTGCTTCGTCTAATTGATAGTCGGAGGAGGTGAGTTCCAACTTACCCAAATCCACGGCAGGGCGTTGCTCCGTCAATTCGATGCGGCGAATGAGCGTGTCGAATCCCGTCAGCGCAATGTTTACCACCAACTTGCCAGCGTCAGCCTTAAGGAAAAATTCCCCTTTGTCGTTTGTAGTCACTTGCCCCAGTTCAACGGGATGACTCATGACTTTATTGGTTTGCGCATTGAGCACTTTAATGGTGTCGGAGGTTTGTAACGTGACTTTCGCCATGGGCAAAACTTCCTGCGTTTGTTTGTCAACAACGATGCCCTTTACGCTATATTCTTGCGCCTGTGCGATGAGCGAAAGAAGAGAAAACAGAAGAATGAACGTGTGTTTCATTGAATGTGTTGATTTTGAGGTTAGGATAAGTCTCCCCAGGACCTGCTTGGGGGCGGGTCCGAATTGCTTGAAACAAAGTGCCACTTTAGGCGAATTCTTTTTAACTTACGACGCCGTAAGTGAGGAATTGTTTTTACAAATTCTAATTATTGCTGTCGGGTAAACTTTTGTGATATTTCTACGATAAAGACCATTTAGGGTATGTCTTAGGAAATTATACAGGCGTTGCTCCAAAGTTTGTTTCATACCCCCTCCCCGCCAAAGGCGGTACTCCCCCTATCTTTGAACTGTCCCCAAAAAGTTAGACAATAAACTATTTGGTATAGTTCAATTATG
>CALCUV010000357.1 GCA_937906765.1 uncultured Prevotella sp. | reverse complement strand
ACCCGAAGCCATCAAGATGATTCAGCATTGCCTTTACGAAGTAGTGCATACCGGACTCGGGCGTGCCGCTGGGTCAAAGATGTTTGAAGTTTCCGGAAAAACGGGCACCGCTCAAATTTGGACCAAAAAGGGTAAGTCACAAGAATACCTCATTTCCTTTGCTGGTTATTTCCCATCTGACAAACCACAATATGCGTGTATTGTCTGCATCCGCAAGAGTGGCGCAGCGTCAGGCGGCGGTATGTGTGGACCCGTTTTCAAAAACATTGCCGAAAGCATTATGGCAAAGGCCAACCAATCAGATTTTTCTACGGAGAAGGACACTACTCATTCCCACTTGCCAGAGGTAAGAAACGGCGACATGGTGGCAAACCGCAACTCTTTAGAGGAACTGGGGATTACGGCAAACACCAACTTCGACGACGAAACCTCTGACCCCGTTTGGGGCAACGCTCAACAGGGCACACAAACGATAACCTTGGAAACGCAAGACACACCCGAAGGCACCATTCCCAATGTTGCGGGTTACGGTTTGCGCGATGCACTTTTCCGTTTGGAAAATCTGGGATTGCAAGTGCAAGTCAAGGGCACTGGTTTCGTTGTTAAACAGAGCATAGAATCAGGTGCTGAATTCCAACCCGGAGATAGCATCACCATTACCTTAGCATCTACACACAAATAAACTTATAAGCAAAACACATTATGTTGCTTCAGGATATCCTATCCAGAGTCACCGTTGAGGAACACAAGGGTGAACTTAACATTCCCATTTCTGGGGTAAACATCGACAGTCGTCGCATCGAAAAAGACCATCTTTTCATTGCCGTTAAGGGTACACAGGTCGATGGTCACTCTTTCATTGATAAGGCCATCAGTCAGGGCGCCACGGCAGTGCTCGTGTGCGACCCCATTCCCGAAGTGATTCCTGAAGGAGTCACTTTCGTGCGCGTTGCCGACACAGAAGATGCCGTAGGTAAGGTTGCCACCATGTTTTATGGTGACCCAACGTCAAAACTGAAACTTGTGGGCGTAACGGGAACAAACGGGAAGACCACTATTGCTACGGTGCTCTATGAAATGTTCCGCAGATTCGGTCATAAGTGCGGTCTTTGTTCAACGGTGTGTAACTACATTGACGGCACCCCCTACCCTACGGAATGCACTACGCCTGACGCCATCACCCTCAACCAACTCTTGGCGGAAATGGTGGCACAGGGTTGCACCTATGCCTTTATGGAATGCTCTTCACACGCCATTCAGCAAAAACGCATTGGCGGATTGACCTTCGCAGGGGCTCTCTTTACGAATCTTACTCGTGACCATTTGGATTACCATAAGACATTCGATGCTTACCGCGATGCGAAGAAGGCGTTCTTCGATAACCTTCCCAAGCAGGCATTTGCAATTACGAATGCCGATGACAAGAATGGTGCCGTTATGCTCCAAAACTGTAAGGCGAAACTCCGTAGTTATTCTACGCGTACGGCAGCTGATTTCAAGGGACGCATTCTTGAAGAAAGCATTGAGGGAATGCTTCTTGACATTAACGGACAGGAAGTGAGCGTACGTTTCGTGGGGCGCTTCAACGTCAGCAATCTCCTTGCCGTATATGGCGCTGCCGTCATGTTGGGCAACGAACCCCAGGAAGTGCTCCGCGTAATGTCAGAACTCACTCCCGTCAACGGGCGCTTTGAAACCATTCGCTCGCCAAAGGGTGTGAATGCCATTATTGACTATGCCCACACGCCCGACGCACTTCAAAACGTGTTGACCTCCATTCGTGACATTGTGAAAAACAAGGTGCAAGTCATCACCGTTTGCGGAGCAGGAGGTAATCGCGATAAAGGAAAGCGTCCACTTATGGCAAAGGAAGCGGCATTGCATTCTGACCGCGTGATTATCACAAGTGACAATCCCCGTTTTGAAGAACCTGAAGCCATCATCAATGATATGCTTGAGGGCCTTGATTCCGAACAACGCACCCGCACCATTGCCATTACCGACCGCCGCGAAGCCATTCGCACCGCCGTAATGCTTGCACAACCGGGCGACGTTATCCTTGTGGCAGGTAAGGGGCACGAACCTTATCAAGACATTAAGGGTGTGAAACATCACTTTGACGACCACGAAGAAGTGCGTGCGGCATTTGGAATTTAAGAACAGGGCAAACCGTCTTCGTATCACTCTAAATTCCAACGCATTCACTTACACTCCAAATTCTCACAAACTTTTCAAAAATTAAGTATGACTTAGTTAAAACTATTTGAGACTGAATTTCAATTAAGTAAGACTTAGTTTTTCCTAACTCCATCTTTAATTTTCGCAACACACAAATGCTTTACTATCTCTTTCGTTATCTCGACCAATTCGGTGTTCCCGGTTCAGGAATGTGGTCGTATATTTCCTTCCGCTCTCTTTTGGCGCTGATTTTGGCACTCATCATCTCTGCATGGTTTGGCCAATATTTCATTCGCTGGATGAAGCGCCATCATTATAGTGAAACGCAGCGCGATGCGTCTATTGACCCCTTCGGCGTTAAAAAGATTGGCGTTCCTACAATGGGTGGCGTCATCATTATCGTAGCCATATTGGTGCCCTGCTTACTCCTTGGGCGCCTGGGGAATGTGTATATGCAACTCATGTTAGTCACTACCGTGTGGCTGGGAATCATAGGTTTCCTTGATGACTGGATAAAGATGAAGAAGACTAAGGAAGGGCTCCCTGGGAAATTTAAGGTGCTTGCACAGATAACCCTTGGTCTCTACGTCGGACTCACGCTTTATCTTGACCCAGGCGTCGTGATGCACGAGAATGTTACGAAGCAAACCACTCCTGAAAAGGTGGAAGTTGTGCATAAGAGTGAGGCCGTGAAGTCTCCCCAAACAACGATTCCCTTTGTGAAAAACAACAACCTGAACTACTCTGACCTCATGGAGTGGTGCGGAGAGCACAAAGATATTGCAGGATGGGCACTTTTCATTCTGATGACCGTATTTGTGATTACTGCCGTGTCAAATGGGGCAAACCTAAACGACGGTATGGACGGCATGGCCGCCGGCAACTCTGCCATAATATGTATTGCCTTAGGCATCCTGGCTTACGTCTCGAGCCACTTGGAGTTTGCAAGTTATCTTGACATCATGTACTTACCGCGAACACAAGAACTGGTAATCTTTATCTGCGCTATGGTAGGAGCACTCATCGGTTTCCTTTGGTATAATGCCTATCCCGCACAGATATTCATGGGCGACACTGGTTCGCTCACCATCGGGGGTATTATCGCCGTGATTGCCGTAATCATCCACAAGGAGTTGTTACTCCCCATTCTCTGTGGTGTATTCTTGGCAGAAAACCTCAGTGTGATGCTTCAAGTTCAGTACTTTAAGTGGGGCAAGCGTAAGGGAATTACGCAACGCATATTCAAACGCACCCCCATTCATGACGCATTCCGCACCCTTCCCGAGCAACTCATTCCGGGATGTAAGTATGTCTTCCCCAACTGGCCGAAGGGTTCTTGGCACGAAGCGAAAATCACGGTGCGCTTCTGGATTACAACGATTCTCCTTGCGGCACTTACCATCATCACTTTAAAGATTCGATAGTTTAGACATAGGAACAAAGGAACATCTGTTTCATCATTTGTTCTTATGTTCTTCTGTCAAAGAGAAAAACATCATAT
>CALCUV010000356.1 GCA_937906765.1 uncultured Prevotella sp. | reverse complement strand
CGGTCTCTACATCCTCACGATAAAGGTTATAGGCCATCATCATAAGTACGGGACGAATGCGCTTCCCGCCCATTTCTAAAGAATAGGTAATAGGTTCGTAAAGTCCTTCGGGAGTTTGCGGAAAAGCAATGTTGCTTAAGAATTGTTCAATTTTGGTTAACATATAGGGATTAGGGTTGTTTACGTTGGTTGGATTTGTGGATGGGTGGAGAATTGGTGTTCTTTGATGACTTTCATTTCTCTTTGAATCTCAATGGTTAAAAAGACTCTTAGAGATAGTTAAAATTCTTAGTAACTTCATTGAAATTATTTGAGACTTAAGAAAAACTATTTGAGACTTAAGAACGCCTAAGATAGATATGATTTTCGCAATGTCTATAAGTGGTATTCGATAGGGATAGTTACGCGCACGGTTGTCACCTTTCCGTTTGTTTTTCCAGGTTCCCACTTCGGCATATTTCGGGCAGCGCGCATAATGGTTGCCGAAATCATGGGATGAAGTGCCTCTTCAATCTTCGGTTCGATAACATTGCCTGCTTCATCCACCAAGAACGTGAGATACGTTGTGCCCGAAACCTTCTGTTGAATCACTAAGGGCGGATAGACAATGTTTTTGTCCAACCAAAGCATCAGTGCGTTAATGCCCCCAGGGAATTGCGGCATTTCCTCAACGACTTCGGTGGGCGTGAGTGGCGCCAAGGGTGTCGGATCTGGCGTTTGGGGTTCCATGATAGAGTCAGTTTCCGTGGCGAGTGTCGTAATGGTGTCGGTTACTTCTTCCTCGCTCAATTCTTCTTCAGGAACAATTTCAGGCATCACTTTTACTTCAGGCACCTCAACTATTTCAGGCGCGGTTTCCACAACTGCTTTCGCCACGGTTTCCGTCTTGGGGCGCAGGTCAACAAACTTTAGCAAGTGAGAGTCGCGTTTGTGTGCCTCCTCCATGCGTTTCAGTTCTTCCAAGAGTTGTGCGAGTTCGCGCTTGGTGCTGATCGAAAAGTAAACATTGATACCTACGCCTCCGCCCACGAGTAAGAGCAAGCACAGACAGACTCCCCAAAGCGCACGAGCGTAACGCCTTCCGGCTTCTTTGCGAAGTCGATAGGCGCCATACTGACGGTTGCGGCCTTCAAAGACAAGGTCACACCATTCTCGGGATACTAAATCGACGGAACGCACGTTTATTGTCTTTAGAGAAAATGATGTGCGGAAATAATGCTGTTGAGGGGTAAAGACGATTCCGACGTTTTGCTTTCAAGACTCAAGGGAGAAACCGCGCAAAAGGCTTTTCAATACCTCAAAACCTTAAAACCTCAGAACCTATACTATCTATTTTGCTACAAAGTTACTTCCAAAAGTAAAAATCTTAGTAACTTTGACCCACTATTTTAATCGTAAAATGAAAAAAACACTATTCTATATCCTTTGCTTACTTTCAGTTACCTCCGTTTGGGGGCAGGAAAGTTCTTCGGGATATAACACCATGAAACTTCCAACCTCGGCGCGCGTTGCGGCTTTGGGGGGCGAAAATATCTCAATCGTTGAGGATGATGCCGCTATTGCGTGGCACAATCCCGCACTTCTGGCCAACGTGTCGAGCAACGTGTTGGGCTTAAACTTTATGACCTATTTCGCTGATAGTAAGTGGATGGGGGCACAGTATGTGCGTGCTTTCGGAGACCGACATACGGGGAGCATTACGGCACAAATGATGAGTTATGGTTCTGCGGATGAAACCGATGCCCAAGGGAATGTGCTCGGAACGTATTCCGCGAAAGACATATACATTGCGCCTTCGTATAGTTACTTGTTTAGCGACAAATGGAGTGGGGGTGCGACGTTGAAAATGGCATTCTCCAGTTATGCTGACTATTCCGCGATGGCGGTAGGCGTAGATTTGGGTTTGAATTACTATGATGAAGAGACCGACCTTTCGGTTTCGGCAACGTTGAAGAATATTGGTGCCGAACTTTCCTCTTTCCATGATCGCGAACAGCATCTTCCCTTTGTGGCACAGTTAGGCGTTTCAAAGGGATTGGCACACATGCCCTTGCGCCTCTCATTGACATTGACCGACCTCACACGCTGGAGTTCGCGTTACTATTTTGTGGAGGATGGCGCGGACAAGAAACTCTCGTTCTCTAAGAAGTTGCTCAACCATGTGGTTATCGGTGCGGATTATTTCCTAACGGACAACATCAGTTTGTCGGCGGGTTACAACTTCCGCCGTTCCTATGAACTCAAGACGGCAGGTAGTGCCAAGGGTGCCGGACTCACGGCAGGCGCTTCCTTACACCTCAAGCGCTTCATGATTTCGGGCGCTTATGCAAAGTATCACAAATCAACTTCTTCGCTGATGTTCAATGTCAGTTACGCATTGTAATCGGCGCAAGACTCTTAACAATACAATTTCAAATGAAGAAAATTATTATTGCTCTCGACGGACATTCCTCTTGTGGCAAAAGCACCATGGCAAAAGCCTTGGCCAAGAAAATTGGATACATTTACGTTGACACAGGTGCGATGTACCGCACCGTAACTCTCTTTGCGCTCCGCAATAATGTCTTTAACGGCGCCGAACTTGACGCAGCAAAATTGGAAGCGTTACTTCCAGAGGTTAATGTTAGCTTTGTGCTCGACCCTGAAACAAACTTGCCCTTGGCTTGTCTTAACGGAGAAATCGTAGAGCAAGAAATCCGCACGATGGAGGTTTCTTCTCGCGTGAGTCCTATTGCTGCGCTTCCCTTTGTGCGTACGTTGCTCACAAAGATGCAACAACAAATGGGCGAAGCAAAAGGCATCGTGATGGACGGACGTGACATCGGTACGGCGGTGTTCCCAAATGCCGAACTCAAAATCTTTGTTACGGCTTCGGCAGAGGTGCGTGCGCAACGCCGTTACGATGAGTTGACGGCGAAAGGCGAAGATGTGACGTATGAAGAGATTTTAAAGAACGTGCAGGAGCGTGATTATATCGACTCTCACCGAGAAGTGGCGCCCTTAAAGCAGGCCGCTGATGCCCTTGTGCTTGATAATAGCAACATGACCAGAGAAGAGCAAAACGAATGGTTGATGAATGCCTATCTTCAGGCGGTTGAGGAATAACATGTGACGCTATTTGCGGAGAAAATTTCTTTTCCCGTTCCTCCCATTCTTTCTTTTCTTCCTTAACTCCTCACTACTCAATAGTTCTAATGCTACAAATAGAAATAGATACGGCTTCAGGTTTTTGCTTTGGAGTAACTACGGCAATTGGTAAGGCAGAAGAAGAACTCACGCATAGTGATTCGCTCTACTGCTTGGGAGATATTGTGCACAATGAGCGTGAGTGTGAACGCTTACGCGAACTGGGTTTGCAGACAATTGACCATGCTTCGTTTGCAAAGTTACATGGTGCCAAGGTGTTGCTTCGTGCACATGGCGAACCGCCTCGCACGTATGCACAAGCCTCAGAGAATGGCATCGAAATCATTGATGCTACCTGCCCTGTGGTGCTTCAGTTGCAACGCAGAATCAAGCGGAAATACGACACTCCCAATCGCCCGCAAATCGTTATCTACGGGAAGCGCGGACATGCCGAAGTGCTCGGACTGGTTGGGCAAACCAATGGCGAGGCTATTGTAATTGAAAACCTTGAAGAGGCAGAGAAATTAGACTTTACAAAAGATATTTGTCTGTTCTCCCAAACAACGAAGTCGCTTGAGGGATTTCAAAGCATCGTAGCCTATATTACGGAGCATATTCAGGCACCTGCCGTGTTTGAATACTTTGACACGATTTGCCGTCAGGTGGCCAATCGCTTGCCTAATATTCGTAATTTCGCCGCACGCCATGATGTGGTGCTCTTTGTCTGTGGCTTGAAAAGTTCTAACGGAAAGGTGCTCTATGAGGAGTGTAAGAAGGTCAACGCTCAGAGTTATCTTGTGGACGAACCCTGTAATATAGACCCTGCTTGGTTTACGAATGCCAAGAGTGTCGGTATCTGTGGCGCAACCAGCACACCTAAATGGTTGATGGAGGCATGCCGTGAAGCGATTTTGAAGTTTCAGGAATAGTGAATCCCGCATATCTGAAATGAATCCTTTAATAGGGAAAACAAACCCTTAAATAAGCAAAACAAAGCCTCAAAGAATTGCTCTAATTTGAGGCTTTGTTTTTTTGTTGTCTAAAAGTGGAATGGTTATGTGAGATGTATTCAGGATTTTTCCCCATCCTCCTCCTTTATTTTGCGACATATTGACCATTTGTTGCGACCTGCCATAGACAGAATAAAAAAGCAGTCCCGCAACTTTCGTTACGGGAACTGCCTACACCAATCCACTAATTACAATATCCTTTAAACAAGTTAAAGGGAAATTGCCTTATGCAAGAGCAAAAGTTCTTGTTGAACCTTTGCGACTCCAAAATTACGCATAATCCTTAATACAACAAAAAAATCTCCAGCAAATTCACTGGAGATTTTTATTTATTGATTTTTTATGTATTCCAGACATTCTGAAATGAGCACAAAATGAATGTCAGTGTTTACTTTAACTTCGCAAGTGCTTCCTTAATGCGACGGATTGCTTCAACGATGTTTTCATCACTTGTTGCGTAACTCATACGGAAGCATTCGGGAGAACCGAAAGCATCACCGCCAACCGTAGCTACTTGACCAACTTCAAGAAGGTACATTGCGAAGTCCATAGAGTTATTAATAATGTGGGTTCCGTCTGTCTTGCCGAAGTAACTGCTACACTTGGGGAAGAGGTAGAAAGCACCTGTGGGATTGTTTACTTCAAGTCCGGGAATTTCCTTTGTAAGTTCTACAATCAAGTTCTTACGGCGCTCAAATGCTTGGCGCATTTCTTCAACACAGTCCTGAGGTCCAGCGAATGCTTCAGTTGCAGCCACCTGACTTACGGAACAAGGACCAGAAGTGTACTGACCTTGGAGTTTGTTACATGCTTTTACAATCCAATCAGGTCCAGCGAGGAATCCGATACGCCAACCTGTCATCGCGTAAGCCTTAGACACACCATTAATAATTACAGTGCGCTCCTTCATACCCTCACATGAAGCGATGGAAGCGTGTGCGCCGATATAGTTAATGTGCTCATAGATTTCATCAGAAATCACAATAACGCGCTCATGACGGCGAAGCACTTCAGCGAGTCCCTCCAATTCTTCCTGAGTATAAACAGAACCCGTGGGGTTACTGGGTGAGCAAAGAATGATTGCGCGAGTGGCGGGAGTGATTGCTGCTTCGAGTTGCTCGGGAGTAATCTTGAAGTCCTGATCAATACCTGCCTCAATATATACTGGGGTTGCATCAGCAAGGAGCACCATCTGGGGATAACTTACCCAGTAAGGAGCGGGAATAATCACCTCATCGCCCTTACCAGCAAGCGCCATCACAGCATTACATACGCATTGCTTTGCACCGTTTGAGCAAGAAATCTGAGCGGGAGTATAGTCAAGACCGTTTTCGTTCTTCAACTTAGCGCAGATAGCTTCGCGGAGTGCGGGATAACCAGGAACGGGAGAATAGCGAGAGTAGTTGTCATCAACAGCCTTCTTTGCTGCTTCCTTAATATGGTCGGGGGTGTTAAAGTCTGGCTCACCCACAGAAAGGTTAATGATGTCAAGACCCTGCGCCTTGAGTTCGGCGCTCTTTTGAGACATAGCAAGCGTTGCTGAAGGGGCAAGGCGGTTAAGAGTTGCTGAAAGCGTCTGCATAGTATGATTCTAATTAGATTTGAGTAGTCAAGTTTTTAATAAACAGGTAAACAAGATGCGTAGAAAGTGCCACTTCCGGAGAATTTACTCTCTTTTAGGGGCAACTCTTTCTGACTTGTTTCCCGATATGATTTATTTGCGGTCGCCAAAGATACGGAGCAAGTAGAGGAAGAGGTTGATGAAGTCGAGGTAAAGTGTCAAACTGCCCATCAACGCCAACTTCATAGTAGATTCGTTCATCTCTGCGCCGTGCATGAGGAACATTTGCTTGATCTTTTGAGTGTCGTAAGCGGTGAGACCACTGAAAATTAACACACCAGCATACGTGCAAATCAATGTGAGTCCGCTGCTTTGGAGGAAGATATTCACAATTGAGGCGATAATCAAACCAATGAGCGCCATGATTAAGAAGCGACCGATTGCGCTTAAGTCCTTCTTGATGAAGTAACCCACGAGCGACATTGCACCAAAGGTTCCTGCTGTAATAAAGAACGTAGAGGCAATAGACTCCATGGTGTAAACCAAGAAGATAAATGAGAAGGTAACTCCCGTAAGAACAGCATAAAGAAGGAATACGATGCCTGCCGTTGTAAGGGACATGTTGTTAATTCTAACTGAAAGGTACATAACAGCACCCAACTGTGCGATGATTAATCCCCAAAATACGAGTGAATTTGAGGCGATGGCGTTGATTACATCGAAATTGGTTGAGCAGTAATAGGCCGTAAGACCTGTTACGGCAAGAGCAAGTGCCATCCAAGTGTAAACCTTGCGCATCAATAATGCAAATGCAGCGGGGCGGTCAAGAGCGCGCGCGCTGT
>CALCUV010000355.1 GCA_937906765.1 uncultured Prevotella sp. | reverse complement strand
CCCAGAGCGAGAACCCGTAATTTCAGGCAGGCAGAAGACCTCGTTCGCAATCAGTTCGCGAAGTTGTGTGGCATTGTGTAGCACCCCCGACTTTGCGTCTTGACGCACCACCTCAGTGAGGTCTGCCTCATACACCTCCATGCCATAATAACGCATGGTCTCCGCACGGAGTGCCGGACTCTCGTCCTCACCCACTGGAGGAAGTTGGGCGGTGTCGCCCACAAAAATGATTTTGCAATTATCTGCTTCAAACACAAAACGCAGGAGGTCTTCCAGCAGACTGCCACTCCCAAACATTTTACTCCCATTGCCCTCCGTAGCAATCATAGACGCTTCGTCAACAATGAAGAGCGTGCCTTGGTGCTTGTTATATCCCAGTCCGAAGCGCGTATCTTCGCCGTTAAAAGTCTGTTGACGGTATATCGCTTTATGAATCGTAAACGCAGGAGTTCCCGCATGGTGGGAGAATACCTTAGCCGCGCGTCCCGTAGGAGCAAGGAGCACTACGTGACGCTTCATCTCCTTCATAACCCGCACCAGTGCCCCCACGAGTGATGTTTTCCCCGTTCCGGCATATCCGCGCAAGATAAAAACAGACTGCTCATTTTGCGCAGCAAAGAAACGCGCCAACCCCCTTACAGCATTTCGTTGACAATCTGTAAGGGGGTGGGGAAAGTGGGACTGAATGCGTTCAAGAAGCATTGGGGTGGGGTATTTTATTGGATGGCGTCCAACATCTTCTTTAACACGACTGTCGCAGAGATTTCTCTGTTTGCCGCTTCGGGAATTACGAGCGAGCGGGGCGATTCTATGACGTCGTCACTCACAATGACATTGCGGCGCACGGGCAAGCAGTGCATGAAGTGTGCATCATTGGTCACCGCCATTTGGCGTTCCGTCACCGTCCAAGAGCGATCCTGACAAAGAATCTTACCATAGTTTTCGGGGCAAGTCACACCGGGGCAACTCCAATTCTTGGCATACACGAAGTCAGCACCTTCAAACGCCTTCATTTGGTCATACTCCACACGAGCATCCCCAACGAAAAGCGGATCAAGTTCATAGCCCTCGGGATGTGTCACAACGAGGTCCACATCTCCCGCACGCATCCATTCCGCAAAGCTATTGGGCACCGCCTGTGGGAGTGCCTTGGGATGAGGTGCCCAAGTGAGCACCACTTTTGGGCGCTTCGTTTCCCTATGTTCCTCAATGGTGATGAGGTCAGCAAGAGCCTGGAGTGGGTGTGCCGTAGCGCTTTCCATAGAGAACACGGGCTTGCCGCTATAACGGATAAACTGGTTGAGCACATGCTCTGTGTAGTCCTCCTCACGGTTGGTGAGTCCCGCAAAAGTGCGTACGCCGATAATGTCGCAGAAAGAAGCCATCACGGGAATCGCTTCCAAGAGGTGCTCACTCTTATCGCCGTCCATAATTACGCCACGCTCGGTTTCCAATTTCCAAGCGCCCTGATTTACGTCAAGCACAATGACATCGAGACCCAAGTTGCGCGCCGCCTTCTGCGTAGAAAGGCGTGTACGAAGACTGTTATTGAAAAACACAAGGAGTGCCGTTTTTCGCTTACCGAGATTTTCGAAAGCGTAACGGTCGTTTTTAATGACTTTTGCCAAGGCAAGCGCGTCAGAGAGGTTGCCAAGGTCTTTTGCGTAAAGGAATGTTTGCATATAATGTTTTGAGTTGTTTAAGGGGTTAGGGGGTATGCAGGTCTTCTTGGTAAGATTCTTGTCCGCTGGTACCTATAAACCTGTCTATTAAACCACAAAAATACAACTTTGCCCCAACATAGCGCTCATAAATGGGGGTAATTCTTCGCTACATTTCATTACCTTGAAACGAAGTCTTACTTACGGCGTCGTAAGTCTTACTTAATGCGCCGTAAGTTTAACTTTGTTTTTCCTATTAAAGATGCCCTCCGGAAAGGGCGTAATTCCCGCTTCTCCTTGCCTGTTAAGAAAAAATAACAGAGTTGCGCTTCTGCGTCTAACTGAAATGTTGTATTTTTGCTTTTGTAACTTAAAAACGAAAAGATTATGAGAAAACAACTCCTTATTTTTGTTGCGCTGTTCACAATGGCAGCGTTTGGCACCAATGTCGTAGCACAGACTCCTGAAAAGAAGGCGTCGGTCGTTAGAACCGTAGATGCGAACGTGGCAGGCACAGATGTACTTTCTGTACTTGCTAAGAATTACGAAGGCAAGGTGGTTGTCATCGACTTCTGGGCAACTTGGTGCGGCCCTTGCCGTCAGGCGATGAAGTTAATCGATGAAATCAAGCCCGAACTCCAAGAGAAGGGCGTTGTTTTCGTTTACCTTACAGGCGAAACCTCTCCCCTTGAAAAGTGGCAGAGCATGATTGCTAACATTGACGGCGAACACTATCGCTTGACCAAGAAGCAGTGGGGCGAACTCTGCGGAAACTTAGGTTTGCTCGGCATTCCCTCATACATGATTCTGAATAAGGACGGCAGCACTGCTTATGACAACTTCAAGACAGGCGGTTATCCCGGTAGCGAAGTGCTTCAGAATCAAGCGGAAGTTGCTTTGACAAAGTAAAATTAAAAAAATGAGGGTGTGTCAAGACCTTTGACGCACCCTCTGTGTTGCTCTATATGAATAATCGAGTATTGGTGGCCATGTCAGGCGGAGTGGATAGTTCCGCCGTATGTCTGTTGCTTCAGGAACAAGGTTATGAAGTGGTAGGCATGACAATGCGCGTCTATGATTTGCCCCGCCAGTTTGCCGAAGGCACTACGGAACCCGACTTCATCGAAAGCGCGCGTCGCTTGGCACAAGAACTGGGCATTGAGCACCATGTTGTGGACGTTCGCAAGGAGTTTCGCGCATCCATTGTGCAATATTTCCTCGATGAGTACCGACAGGGACGCACACCTAACCCATGTGTGCGTTGCAATCGCGATTTTAAATTTCGCTTGCTCCATGAGTTGGCGGATAAATTGGGGTGTGACCGCATGGCTACGGGACATTATGTCAAGACCATTCGTCATGGGGAAAACGATTACCTCCTGATGGGCGACGATGTGCGCAAGGACCAATCTTATTTCCTTTGGCGTGTGCCGCAAGAGACACTTCGCCGTTGTCTTTTCCCCCTCGGCACGATGGAGAAGGCGGAAGTGCGTCGCGTTCTTGCCGAACGCGGATTTGAATGGCGCGCTAAACAGGCAGAATCTATGGAGGTGTGTTTCGTAGAAGCCGATTATCGCGACTTCCTGCGCGAACAGTTGCCCGCCCTTGCTGATGAAGTGGCAGGCGGTTTCTTTGTGGACGGAGCAGGTCGCAGATTGGGACAACACTTGGGCGTTCCCTTCTACACGGTTGGGCAACGCAAGGGTTTAGGTATCGCCCTCGGAAAACCCGCTTACGTGTTGCGCCTCAATGCTGAGAAAAACACCATCGTACTTGGCGATGAAACCGAACTCCTTACCCAAGCGTTCTTCGCAGAAGATGCCCAATTCGTCGATGAAACCGAAGTTTTTTCAGCCGCTGACCTTATGGTGCGCGTCAGGTATCACTCCCAACCCGTGCCTTGCCGTATAGAGCGCCTTGATGACGGACGTTTGCTCCTCAGAACGGAAACTCCCGTCAGCGCCATTACCCCCGGGCAAAGCGCCGTGCTTTATATTGGCAGTCGCTTAGTTGGAGGGGTTATTATCCGTAATCAGCGCGGCATAGGGGCTTACTTGGCGCAGTAGGCATCACTCGTAATAATAACCCCAACCTTTGTCCGCTTTGTTGCGACAGCGTCGCAACGTAACAACCCTCAACCACAATGAAAACCCTCCTATACATCCACGGCTTCGGCTCATCTGGTTCATCCGGAACGGTAATGATGCTACGCCAAATGCTGTATCCTCATGGCGTAAAGGTAATTGCTCCCGACCTTCCCGTGCTTCCCGCTGACGCTATCACACTCTTGCGCAACTTGGTGGAAACGGAAAATCCCGATCTTATTATCGGCACCTCGATGGGCGGATTCTACACGGAATTGCTCCGAGGAAGGAAGCGCATTCTGGTAAATCCCAGTTTCAAGATGGCACGCTTGCTCACGTTTAAGGGAGTGGGGCGCTACCCCTTCTTAAACAAACGCGAAGATGGGGCAAAGGATTTTAAGGTAGATAAGGTGATGATTGAGCAATTCAAGACTTTGGAAAAAGAATCCTTTTCGAAAATCACCCCTGAGGAACGCGCAAACGTCTATGCCTTCTTTGGCAATGCCGATAAGGTGACACGGGAGTTTCAACCCGTCTTCTGCAAACATTACGGCAAGGAACATTTCACCGTCTTTGAGGGGGAGCACCGCCTGAATGACGCTATCCTGAACAGCGTAGTATTGCCCTTAATCAAGGAACTATTATCCATCAACTAACATCCCATACGCATGACTCCACTCAGTCTTTACGAACTAAACTGTGCCGTAAGCGAGGCCGTAGAAGCCAATTTCAACGACACCTATTGGGTGGCGGCGGAATTGAGTGAGGCACGCGTGGCATCCAATGGGCATTGCTACGTAGAGTTTGTTGAGAAGGACGAGAGTGGCAGTAATATCCTTGCCCGAGCACGAGGAAATATTTGGCGCAATGCTTACCAAAACATCGCTCTTCGCTTTCGAATGGCCACGGGAACTGACCTGCAGGCGGGCATGAAGGTGCTCTGTTTGGTGAGTGTGAACTTCCATCCGCTTTATGGCTATTCCTTGACGGTCACAGACGTAGATCCCACTTATACCCTCGGAGATATTGCCAAGCGCAGGCAAGAGATTTTGGCGCAATTGGAAAAGGAGGGCGTTTTAGAGGGTAACTTAAACCTGCAACTCCCACGCCCCTTACGCCGTATCGCCGTGATTTCGAGCAGTAAGGCGGCGGGTTTCGGCGACTTCCAAGACCAACTCGCGCAATCGGGTTATCCTTTTGAATGCATGCTTTTCCCTGCCATCATGCAGGGAGAATTGGTGGAGGAAAGCATTATCCGTGCCCTCCAAGCGGTATGTGTGGATGCCAATGTCTGGGACTGCATTGTGATTATCCGAGGCGGTGGCGCCGCTGCCGACCTTTATGGTTTTGAATCCTTAAATTTGGCGCGCGCCGTGGCATGTTGCCCCATCCCAGTGATTACGGGAATCGGGCATGAGCGTGACGAAACGGTCATTGACTTTGTGGCGCACACGCGACTGAAAACCCCTACCGCCGTAGCCGCATTCTTGATTGAGCAACGCCGAAATGAAGTCGATCTTGTGGCAGAATTAGAGGCGCGACTCTATACTTCCGCCCAGCGATTCCTTTCGCGTGAGGAGCAAAGCTTGCTTGTGCTTACGCAACAGTTGCGCATTTTGGCACATCAGGCAACGGCACTAGAACAAGAGCGACTGGCGCAACTCCGCACCGCCATTCAGTTGCTCGCCAAGCAAACCCTGCGCACGGAGAGTCACCATATCTCGCTCCTTGAAAAGAGTCTGCAACTCGCCGATCCCCAACACATCCTCTCCCTTGGTTACAGCGTGACCCGCTTGAACGGAATGGTCGTGACCAATGCCGAAACCCTGAATCCTGGCGACCTTTTGGAAACACAATTAGCACAAGGAACCATCACGACAAGAGTTGTGTGACGCAGATATACGGATAACATTCCGCAAGGTCCTCATAACCTCATAACCTCATAACCTCAAAACCTCCCCAATGACCTATACCCAAGCCACCCAGCGCCTTCAAGAAATCGTTACATCTCTTGAATCAGGAACACTTAATGTAGATACGCTTGCCGCGCAAATCAAAGAGGCGCAACAATTACTTGCTTTCTGCAAAGAGCGCCTTACGGCAACCACTCAAGAACTTGAAAACATATTAAATAATGAGCAAGAATAAACTCTCGAAGTTTGCCGACATGGCAAGTTACCCTCACGTGTTTGAAGCACCCTTTCAAGCACTCGACACAGAGGCGCAGTTTGAAATGAAAGGCCATTGGCACGAACGCTTCTTTAAGAACAATAACCCCATCGTACTCGAACTCGGTTGCGGTCGCGGAGAATACACCGTGGGACTCGGACGTCTTTTCCCCGATAAGAATTTTATCGGCGTAGATATCAAAGGTGCACGCATGTGGACGGGAGCCACGGAAAGTCTTAAGGCAGGCATGACCAACGTAGCCTTTTTGCGCACCAACATTGAGTTCATCCAGCGCTTCTTTGCCCCAGGTGAAGTGGCGGAAATCTGGTTGACCTTCTCCGATCCCCAAATGAAGAAGGTGACAAAGCGACTCACATCCACCTTCTTCATGGAGCGTTACCGCGGTTTCCTACAGGACGGCGGTCTTATCCATCTCAAGACCGACAGCAACTTCCTCTTTACCTACACCAACTATATGGTGGAGAAGAACAACTTGCCCGTGCTCTTCAAGACCGAAGATCTTTACAATATGTTGGCTACGGAGACCGATGATGAGGTAAAGCAGATTCTCGGCATCCAAACGTATTACGAACAACAGTGGTTGACGCGCGGACTGACCATTAAGTATTTGAAGTTCCAGTTGCCCGCGGCGGGCGAACTCGTAGAACCCGAAGTGGAAATCGAACTTGATGACTACCGCAGCTATAACCGCTCAAAGCGTTCGGGACTCGAAACCTCCAAATAAACAGTTACTTGCGACACGATTAAAAATTGTCGAAACAAACTCTCAAATAGGAAAAACAAAGAGTATTAAAGTTTTTCTTATTTGAGAGTTAATTTTTCGCATAAGGGATTTCGTTTGCACATGGTGAATTTGAAAGGGGAATAACTCATTTTTAGAGCGGAAAATAATGCATCTTTTTGACTTATATATAGATTAGTGGCGTTGTCTATTGGTAGAAAAGAAAAAAAATCCTTAATTTTGCAAAACTTTTTTTAACACAATCCGTAGAAAAGAACAATTCTGACTTTGGAAACCTTTAAAATCGACATAGATAAGGTGCTGCAAAGCAAGATGGGCACAAAGACAAAATGGGTGCCCCGTTTTGTGGTGAATTGGTTGAAACGTATTGTTCATCAAGACGATATTAATCGTTTTATTGAGCAGGAGGGTGACAAGCAGGGGGTAGAATGGATTGAGGATGCCTTGGAGTTTTTGGACACTAAGGTGGTTGTTGAGGGGACAGAGAATCTTCCTGACGCTTCCGACCCCCGTCGTTACACCTTTGTGAGCAATCACCCGCTTGGAGGTTTAGACGGATTGGCATTAGGTGCCGTAATCGGGCGAAAATATGAGGGGCAAGTGAAATATTTAGTTAACGACCTCTTGATGAATCTCCACGGATTGGCGCCACTTTTCATCCCCATTAATAAAACAGGCAAGCAGAGCAGAAACTTCCCCGCCATTGTTGAGGCAGGTTTCTCCAGCGATAACCACATTATCATGTTCCCCGCCGGACTTTGCTCTCGCCGCACGAACGGTGTGATTCGCGACTTGGAATGGAAGAAAACCTTTGTCACGAAAAGCGTAGAAACCCAGCGCGATGTCGTGCCCATTTATTTTGAAGGCAGAAATTCCGACTTCTTTTACCGACTCGCAAATATCAGTAAGGCTTTGGGCATCAAGTTTAACATTGCCATGCTCTTCCTTGCCGATGAGATGTTTAAAAATCAGCACAACACCTTCACCGTGCGTATCGGAAAACCCATCGCGTGGCAAACGTTTGACAAGTCTAAGTCGCCCATGGAGTGGGCAGAGTATGTCAAGCAGCAGGTTTACGCAATGCAAAACTCTTAATATTGCTCCACACATTATATAATGGAAGAAATCATACAACCCATTGCCAAAGAATTGCTCCTGGCAGAACTAACGCCAGAGCGTAAGTTGCGCATTACCAACAAAAGCAATAACGAAATTTATATCGTAACCTATCATCAGGCGCCTAATGTCGTACGCGAAATTGGTCGTCTGCGTGAGATTGCGTTCCGTGCGGCAGGTGGCGGAACGGGTAAGGCGTGCGACCTTGATGAATTTGACACGTGTGAGCATCCTTATTACCAACTCATCGTGTGGGATCCCGAAGACGAAATGATTCTTGGCGGTTACCGCTTCCTTCCTGGCACGGAAATCGAACTTGGTGAGGACGGACAACCCAAGTTAGCAACCAGTCACATGTTTAAATTCTCACAGGATTTCATTGAAAACTGCTTGCCCGACACAGTTGAGTTAGGACGTTCCTTCGTGACCTTGGAATATCAAAGTTCCAGCAAAATCGGAAAGGGACTTTTCGCTCTCGACAACCTTTGGGACGGACTTGGAGCACTCACTATCGTTTTGCCAAACATCAAATACTTCTTCGGCAAAATGACCATGTATCCCTCGTTCCATCGTCGCTCTCGCGACTTGATTCTCTACTTCCTCAACAAGCATTTTGGTGATAAAGACGCGTGGGTAACTCCTGAGAATCCCGTAGTGTTAGACACACCTGTTGAAGAACTTGCTTCCGTGCTTTGCGAAACTGACTTCAAGGCAGATTATAAGATATTGAACACGGAAGTGCGTAAGATGGGCTTCAACATTCCTCCCCTTGTGAATGCTTATATGGGTTTGAGTCCTACGATGCGTGTCTTTGGCACTGCCGTTAATCATGATTTCGGAGAAGTAGAAGAAACGGGAATTCTTATTGCATTTGAGGAAATTCTTGAACAGAAGCGCATTCGCCACATTGAGTCGTTTGCAACGAACCATCCCGAATCTATCGAAATCTTCCGCGGATATTTCTTGCGTGACATTATGAATAAGTAAATCCAAGATGTCTTAATGTAGAGACATATACCTAATAAAAAATCCGTAGCATTGTTAATGATGCTACGGATTTTTATTGTGTTTATCTGCTTCATGTTAAGGTGTTACGCTTTAGAGACGATAGCGCAACCCCACCTCAAAGGTGAATGAAGGTTTGTATTTGTAAGCATTCTTGCTGCTGAACATATTGCTCCAAAAGGCATTGAAACTGCGGTCAATTAATTTCACTTTGTGGTAATAAGCGTAACCCGCCTCCGCCTTTAGTGAAAGGTGTTTCCCTATGTGGTAACTCCCTTCAAGCGTTGATTTAATCAAGTTGTTGGAATAAACTTTGTGCTTGCCTTCCTTCTCAATGACAGCAGAGAAACGCTCGGCGTCAAACGGGGATAAGGCGAGTTGGAAATTCGGAGTGACCTGCGTGGAAATTTTAAATTCCGGCATCCCGCGCATGTTTAATTCATAATGAATGCGCCCCGACTTCTTCCACGTGATAAAAGGCACAGGGATGCAAACAGGTTCGCCATACGCCGTGGTAACTATCACTCCAAACCCCACGTTTAACCCTCGGTTTAGATTATAGGAGAAAATAGTGCCCGCGGTCAACGAAAGGCAGTTCGTGCGAATGTAATCAGGCGTTGCGTTTAAGGTGGCGCCCGCCGTAGTAATCATATTCCAACGCGGAGTAAGGGAACGCACGTGCGTCAGCATCGCTCCCGTGTTTATAATTTCCTTTGGATTTACCAACTTTGCCCCGCCCTCGTTGTCAAGAGTGGCGTACTTTCCGTTTAGAGTGATCAACCACGTGCGCATTCCGCGAACGGAATCTCTTTTTACGGATAAAGGCAACGTTATGCTTCCCGTTGCGTATTGCATTCCTCCTTTCCCAATCTCCGTTTGCTCCCTATTTTCAAGATTGCTGGGGAAGACGTGCCCAAATTCAATATGCTGGGACAAACCTGTCAATGGAAGGAAAAGGCAAAATAGGAATGTTAGTTTCAGAAAGAGTGAGTTCATCGTTTATCTCAAGCGTGCGTTGCTTAATGAAGAATGGTCAGTTTAGTAAGAGTTTGCAAAATTAGCAAATCTCTCCTTAAATTCCAACTCCATTTTTATTCAATAGTCCGACTTGACGAAATGGACATATATATAATATGTGTTACGATAGGAAAAAGGTGCTGTTATTTTCCAAAAATAGTTTTAGTGCTCCGAATTAGTTATAGAATTTGTTTTATAAAAGATATTCGCGCCCCAATAAGTAACTTTGTGGCGGTCGTAAGGTAGTAAAGAACTCGCCTGCCGTTTATGCGCTTGCCTCTATTTCTTTTATGCCCTATAATATTCCTTATATTCCTTACATCCATTGATATTTGTAACTCTCAATGAGCATTTCTGACCTGTATTACCCCAAAATTCCCTGAAAAATCAATTTTTCTTAAAATTTTCCTCAAAAATATTTTGTCAGAATGATTTCCTATTGTACTTTTGCACTCGCTAACGGAAAGAAACATGGTTAGCACACGATCTTTGAAAGATTTTCATAAACTTTTTGTAGAGAAGTACAAGAAACAAAC
>CALCUV010000354.1 GCA_937906765.1 uncultured Prevotella sp. | reverse complement strand
GAGCAACCGCAATGTTGGCACCCTTTATGCCCTGTGGTGCGAAGCTTCCTGTAATTGCACTTTTTGCCGGGGTGTTCTTCGGTGATGAGGCGTGGGTCTACGGGTTTGGGGATGAAGTAGTCCGGTCCGAATGTGAAGTTACGCACCTGATAGGCACGGTTCACGATGTCGGGTACCGGGCGGCGAGCTAAGTCGGCAATGGCTCTCACTGCGGCTTGCTTCATTTCTTCGTTGATGGCAGAAGCGGCAGTGTCGAGGGCTCCGCGGAAGATGTAGGGGAAACCGATAACGTTGTTGATCTGGTTGGGGTAATCCGTGCGACCTGTGCTCATCAAGACTTCGGGGTTTGCTTCCTTAGCATCCTCATAAGAGATTTCGGGAACAGGATTGGCAAGGGCGAAGATGATGGGTTTGTTTGCCATAGTGCGCACCATGTCCTTGGTGAGGACATTTCCCTTAGAGAGACCAACGAATACGTCGGCGCCCTTGATGGCATCTTCAAGCGTGTGAATATCGGTGCGTGAAGTGGCAAACTCTAACTTTTGAGCGTTTAGGCCGGGGCGGTCTTTAGAAATTACGCCCTTAGAGTCAAGCATCACGATATTCTCATGACGTGCGCCGAATGCGCAATAGAGTTTCGTGCATGAAATGGCGGCTGCACCTGCACCGTTTACAACAATCTTAACGTCCTCAATCTTCTTTCCAGCAACGATGAGTGCGTTGATAAGTCCAGCGCATGAGATGATGGCTGTGCCGTGTTGGTCGTCGTGCATTACGGGAATGTCGAGTTCTTCCTTTAGGCGACGTTCAATTTCAAAGCATTCGGGAGCCTTGATGTCTTCAAGGTTAATACCACCAAACGTTGGAGCAATGGCCTTAACGGCTTGGATGAACTTTTCGGGGTCTTTCTCATCCACTTCAATGTCGAAGGCATCCACGCCTGCGTAAATCTTGAAGAGCAGACTCTTACCTTCCATAACGGGCTTACCGCTCATGGCGCCAATATCACCCAATCCAAGAACGGCTGTACCGTTAGAAATTACGGCAACGAGGTTACCTTTGTTGGTATATTTATATGCGTCTTGTGGATTGTTCTGAATTTCTAAACAAGGCTCAGCTACCCCAGGAGAGTAGGCGAGAGAAAGGTCAGTCTGTGTGCGGTAAGGTTTTGTGGGTACAATTTCAATCTTACCAGGTTTGCCTTGTGAGTGATAAAGCAATGCTGCTTCTTTTGTTATCTTTGCCATTTAAGTCTGATTTTTGTGAGTTGCAAAAGTACAAAAAATCCGAATGTAAAGACTATAGATAAGGGTGATTTATAAAAAAAATAAAAAATAAAGTTTTTAAGAAAAGTTTTTTAATGTAGCGAGGATGGAAAATATAAAATTTGTATTTTTGTCAAGAGAAAATGGATATATCACAATGAGAATACAAGTAGAACAGGAGGAAAAGAGGTGCATCGTAGTAAAGTCTGCTATGTCGCTTTTTTGTACAAAAGGCATCAAAGATGTGACGATGGACGACATTGCTCATGAATTGAAAATGTCGAAGCGCACGCTTTATGAACTCTTTGACGATAAGGAATCGCTCTTGCTTTACTGCATCAAAACGCAAGGATTGTGGCAACGTGATAGATTGCGCGAGTGTGTGAAAAATGCCACTAACGTTCTCGAACCCGTGCTTTACGACTTCGTATTTAAAATGGAGGGACTCAGTAAAGTTGCGCCCAGTTTCTTTTCTGACCTCAACAAATATCCAAAGTTGAAGGCATATATGGCGGAAATTAGAAAGGAACAACGCGAAATGGCGGTGGATTACTTGTCCAAGGGCGTTGAACAGGGCTTATTTCGTAAGGATGTTAATTTTGAAATAGTATATAACATTATTACTACACAATTTGACATTATCATTGGTTCCGAAGACTTTCGAAAATACACTCCAACAGAACTCTTTAATAACCTTGTGCTCAATTACTTTCGAGGGTGTGCAACCCCTCGTGGCGTAGAAATTATGGATGAATTTTTTCAACGGCACAATGCGTGAGGTCAACCCCGAAAAAACCTTCTCATAAAATACTTAATTAAGCATAAACTTTTTTATTCCCTTAATAACTATATCAAAATGAAACCTACTCTCTTTCTCCTTGCTGCAGGTATGGGTAGCCGCTATGGCGGTTTGAAGCAGCTCGACAAGCTCGGTCCTAATGGTGAAACTATCATGGACTACAGTATCTATGACGCTATCAACGCTGGTTTTGGTAAGCTCGTTTTCGTAATCCGTAGGGACTTCGAACAGGATTTCCGCGACATCGTGCTCAAGAAGTACGAAAGCAAGATTCCTTGCGAACTCGTGTTCCAGGCACTCGACGCTCTTCCCGAAGGTTTTACTTGTCCCGCTGATCGCCAAAAGCCCTGGGGTACTAACCATGCCGTAATGATGGGTAAGGACGTGATTAAAGAACCCTTCGCAGTATTGAATTGTGACGACTTCTACGATCGCGATGCTTTCAAGGTAATGGGTAAGTTCCTTTCTGAACTCCCCGAAGGTTCTACAGGTAAGTATGCAATGGTTGGTTTCCGCGTAGGTAACACACTCTCTGAATCAGGAACTGTAAGCCGTGGTGTTTGCGAAACTAACGAACAGAAGCTTCTTACTTCAGTAGTTGAACGTACTAAGATTCAGCGCTTTGACGGTGTAGTTAAGTATCAGGACGAAAACGGAGAATGGGTGGCAATCTCTGACAATACTCCCGTTTCAATGAACTTCTGGGGTTTCACTCCCGACTATTTCCAGCACTCTGTTGAATACTTCAAGGAATTCCTTTCTGATCCTAAGAATATGGAAAACCTCAAGAGCGAATTCTTTATCCCCCTCATGGTGGATAAACTCATCAACGATGGCACAGCTACTTGCGAAGTGCTTGATACAACTTCACAATGGTTCGGTGTAACTTATCCCGAAGACCGTCCCGAAGTAGTAGCACGCTTTGCTAAGCTCGGTGAAGACGGTGTTTACCCCGCTAATATGTTCTAATTTACGTAACTACAAATATAAAATAATAAGAGTGGGATCTTGCGAGGTCCCACTCTTATTTTTGATAGCAAAAAAATTAACCATAAGTTTTTTAGAACGCGACTTAGTGCTTTGACTAAAGTTGCTTTTGAAACTATTGCTTCTTGATGTTTTCGCGTGCTTGTTTTAATAAGTCACTTGCAAAGACGAAGTCAATAAGTGATTCGTTGGAGGAATTAACTACTTGTTTATTCGTTCCCTCCCATTCATTGTTTCCTTGGTTTATATAAATGATATGTTCACCAATGCCCATTACGGAGTTCATGTCGTGGGTGTTGATGATGGTTGTTGTGTTAAACTCTCTTGTAATATCACTGATGAGGGCGTCAATGATGAGCGAAGTCTTAGGGTCGAGACCTGAATTCGGTTCGTCACAAAAAAGGTAGCGTGGATTTAGGGCAATGGCACGTGCTATTGCTACTCGTTTTTGCATACCTCCTGAAAGTTCGCCTGGATATTTATGTTCAGCGTCAAGAAGGTTAACATGGTCAAGACAAAATCGTGCGCGACGCATACGTTCTTTAACATTGTCTTGAGAAAACATGTCAAGGGGGAACATAACATTTTCAAGCACTGATAGCGAATCAAATAACGCAGCGCTTTGAAAAATCATGCCCATCTCTCGACGTAAAGCGGCGCGCTCTTTTTTATTCATTTGTAAGAGATTGCGTCCGTCATAAATAACAGTTCCTTGCGTGGGTTGGAGTAGACCGACAAGACACTTCATTAATACGGTTTTTCCTGAACCACTTTGACCAATAATGAGGTTTGTTTTTCCGCTTTCAAATGTAGTATTGATTCCCTTTAAAACTTGTTTGTTGCCAAAGGATTTATGGAGGTTTGTTACTTCTATCATGTGTAAATGAAGGAGATAATGTACGTTCAAAGTTAGTTTCCCGACTTTAAGATAGAATGTTTGTTAGGAAAAGGTCGGAGAAAAGAATGAGCATGGAACTCGTAACGACGGCTGTAGTGGATGCTTTACCTACTTCTACGCTTCCGCCCTCGACGGTGTAACCACAATAGGCGCTTACACTACTAATAATAAATGCAAAGAAAAAACTTTTAATAATGCCCATCCAAAAGAACCATTGCGTGAATTCATATTGAAGTCCTGCGGTAAGGTCGGCTGGCGTGATAATATGAGCAATGTATGCCGTGGCGTAAGCTCCGATTATGCCACTAAAGGTGCTGAAGATAACCAAGAGTGGAATCATCGTGAGCAACCCTAAAATTTTGGGTAAGATTAGAAATGATGCAGAGTTTACACCCATGATTTCGAGTGCATCTATCTGTTGGGAAGTGCGCATTGTTCCTAATTCGGAGGCGATATTTGATCCTACTTTTCCTGCAAGAATCAAACACATGATGGAACTTGAAAATTCAAGAAGCATAATTTCACGTGTTGTATAACCTGAAACCCAAAGAGGCATCCATGGTGATTGTATATTCAATTTAATTTGAATGCAAATTACCGCACCAATGAAGAATGAGATGAGTAAAACAATGCCTATGGAGTCAACCCCAAGTTGTTCCATCTCCTTGAGATATTGTTTAAAGAACATACGCATTCGTTCTGGGCGTGAGAATGTACGTCCCATTAATTGGAGATAACGTCCTAAAGTTGCTAAATATTTTAATACCATAAAGAGTAACTTTTTCGTTTGTTTGAGTTTTGGTGCTTGCAAAGATACAGATTTTTTGAATGACAAATAAGTTACGAATGCTGAGAAATGTGCAAGATTTGCGGAATGTGTTGTTTGATCGAAACGATTGTAAAATCATTTCTCCAAATTTTTCTAATTAATTAATAATGCTTAATTTTGTATGTTGAATAATTTGGATATTGTGAATTGCTATTGATGTAACTTGAAAACTAGGATAGTTATATGTAGTAGCAATACCTTTTCTCTCTTTATCCTAACTCTTTTTTATCTCCAAAGTGCTTTCAGTAGAATCTCTCTCTGTAGAATTTTCAGCACGTCCTTTATTTAGTGACGTCTCTTTTGTTGTTAACGCCAAAGATCGTATTGCTTTGGTGGGTAAAAATGGTGCAGGTAAGTCAACGATGCTAAAAATTATGGCTGGACTTCAACAACCCACCTCTGGTAATGTTGCACTCCAACGTAATGTAACACTTGGTTATTTACCTCAGGTAATGGTTCTTACAGATGATTGTACCGTGCTTGAAGAGACAGAGAAGGCATTTAATCACGTTCATAGCATGCAAGCGGAGATTGAGCGGTTGGGAAATGAACTCTCAGAACGTACTGACTACGAGACTCCTGAATATATGGAACTCGTGGAGATTTTTACGCATAAGTCTGAGTATTTTCAGATGATAGGTGGCATGAATTACCGCGCAGAAATGGAACGCACGCTTCAAGGATTGGGGTTTTCTATTTCAGATTTCTCACGTCCAACAAAGGAGTTTTCAGGAGGTTGGCGCATGCGCATTGAGTTAGCAAAATTACTATTGCAACGTCCTGAAGTTTTATTGCTTGACGAACCTACGAATCATCTGGATATAGAAAGTATTAGATGGTTAGAGCAATTTTTGCAAAAGTCAAGTGGTGCAGTAATTCTTGTAAGCCATGACCGCGCATTTATAAATAATGTAACAAACCGCACGTTGGAGATTTCTTGCGGAAAGGTTGTTGATTATAAGGTTGCTTACAATGATTCCGTTAAACTCCGCGCAGAGAGACGCGAGCAACAACTTCGTGCTTACGAAAATCAGCAGAAGGAAATTGCTGATATTAAGGATTTTATTGAACGTTTCCGCTATAAGGCAACTAAAGCCGTTCAGGTGCAAAGTCGCATTAAACAATTGGAGCGCATAGTGCCTATAGAAGTTGATGAAGTTGACAACTCAGCACTTCGTTTAAAATTTCCTCCATGTTTGCGTAGTGGCGACTATCCAGTGATTTGTGAGCAAGTGCGTAAGGATTATGGTGAGCATTGTGTTTTTAGCAAAGTAGATTTAACCATTAAGCGAGGTGAAAAAGTTGCCTTCGTGGGTAAAAATGGTGAAGGTAAGTCAACTTTGGTCAAGTGCATTATGCAAGAAATTCCGCACGGAGGTTCTTTAAAAATTGGTCACAATGTGAATATTGGGTACTATGCACAAAATCAAGCGCAACTTTTAGATGAAAATTTAACAGTCTTTGAAACCATCGACTATGTAGCACGTGGCGAAGTGCGACTCAAAATACGCGATATTCTCGGTGCATTTATGTTTGGTGGAGAAGCTGCAGATAAAAAGGTGAAAGTCCTTTCTGGTGGAGAGCGTAGTCGATTGGCAATGATAAAACTCTTACTTGAACCCGTCAATTTCTTGATTCTTGACGAACCCACCAATCACCTTGATTTGCGCACTAAGGATGTGCTTAAAGAGGCAATTTTGGCTTTTGACGGCACTGTTATTGTGGTGAGTCATGATCGTGAATTTTTGGACGGGCTTGTTTCAAAGGTCTATGAATTTGGTGGGGGAGTTGTACGCGAATATATCGGCGGTATTTATGATTTCTTGAAGAAGAAAGACATTGAAAGTCTTGAGCAAATTTCCTCGTCTCTTCCCAAACAATCAAATGTTTCAACGTCCATCTCATCCTCAGCTTCGACAGAAGGAAAACTTAGTTATGAGCAACAAAAAGAGCGTTCAAAGTTAGTGAAGAAAGCAGAGCGACGTGTGAATGATGCTGAACTGGAAATAGAGCGAATAGAGTCCTTAATTGCAGAAGTAGAGGATAAATTGGCAACGCCTGAAGGCGCCACATCAATGCCGCTTTTTGAACAACATGCTTCATTGAAGAAACTATTAGATAAGGTCGTTGAAGAATGGGAACTTGCTATGGAGGAGATGGAGCAATTCACCTAAACACAATGACATGTGAGGTAAAATTTTGTTTTTCATTTAACTAACAACTTCCGTCATGGTATATACAAACTTACCACTAACATATTTACCATTTGTATCCAATGAAAGGCCACCAAAGAGTGCTTTGCGCATCCTCTTTCTGAATATTATGCCAATGAAGCAAGTGACGGAAGAGGATTTTTGTCGTTCCTTGAATTTTCAGGATGTAGATGTAGAATTGTTGCCTATGAAAATTTCTGGTCAAACCTATAAGACTACACCTCAAGAATATGTTGATTCATATTATTCAGATTTTGAGGAATATAAGAATGGTTCTTATAATGGTTTGATTGTAACAGGAGCTCCTCTTGAAGCTCTTGATTTTGAACAAGTGCGTTATTGGTCCCAACTAAAAGAAATTATGGGATGGGCAACGACTCATGTCTCGTCTTCGCTCTACATTTGCTGGGGAGCACAAGCGGCGATGTATTATCATTTTGGAATACCAAAGTATGATTTACCAGATAAGTGCTTCGGTATTTTCTCCCATCGTTCGTTGAAACAACATCCTCTCATGAAGGGATTACACCCTCAATTTCAGATGCCTAATAGTCGCCATACGGAAGTTCACAAAATAGATTTCCCCCCAGCATGTCAAGTCCTTGCAGAAAGTGATGAGACTGGGGTTGGAATTATGATTTCTAATGATGGTCGCGAGGTGTACGTTGTTGGTCATCTTGAATATGAACCATACACCCTTCATAATGAATATCTCAGGGATCTAGAAAAGGGGGAAAAGATATCTCCACCTAAAAATTATTATCTTAATAACGCGCCCGAGCAAGGCGTCGATTATTCCTGGAAAGATTCATGTTGTCAGTTTTTCCGTAATTGGATAAATATTTTACAAAAAGTAGATTAAATAAATTTTCGTTTCTTGATTTCTTTAATTTAGTAATTGTCAAGAATTCAAATATAATAAAAGAGCAAAGAGGTTAACTTCTTTGCTCTTAATTGTTTACAATATATTTAAGATTCTAATTTCCAATGCTTACTATCCGCATCAGTGGGCATGCGCCAATCTCCTCGAGGTGAAAGTGAGCAACTGCCTACTTTGGGACCATCAGGGAGGCAACTACGTTTGAATTGTTGCATAAAGAAGCGACGAGTGAAGGTGTTGAACCAGTGGGTGATGGTGGCGGAATCGTAAATGCCCTGGAAGGTTTGCTCGGCAATGAAATGTATTTTCTCAGGAGTGAATCCGTTGCGCAGGGTATGATATAGGAAGAAGTCGTGTAGTTCGTAGGGACCAACGAGGTCTTCAGTTTTTTGCTTTATCGTGCCATCCGTAGCGGCAGGGATGAGTTCGGGTGAGATGGGGGTGTTGACGACATCCAAAAGGGTGTTACGCACTATTTCATTTTCGGTTGCGAGTGCTTCATGGATGACCAAGTGCTTCACGAGTGTCTTTGGTACTGATCCGTTTACGCCGTACATTGACATGTGGTCGCCATTGTAAGTTGCCCAACCAAGGGCAAGTTCTGAGAGGTCGCCTGTGCCGATGACCATTGCCCCCTTGCTATTAGCGAAGTCCATAAGGATTTGCGTGCGTTCACGTGCCTGACTGTTTTCGTATGTCACGTCGTGCTTTGCAGGATCGTGGTGAATATCGGCAAAGTGTTGCATTACGGCATTGGCAATGGGGATTTCAAGTGTAGAAATCTCCAATTGCTTCATCATTTCTAATGCATTCTGATAGGTGCGGTCAGTAGTGCCGAACCCAGGCATAGTGATGCCGTAAATATTGCCTCTTGAGATTCCCAAAGCGTCGAAAGCACGCACTGTTACAAGTAGTGCAAGTGTGGAGTCAAGTCCGCCACTTATACCAATTACCACATTGTTACTATGTGTGTGCTGAAGGCGCTTCATGAGTCCTTCTACCTGGATGTTAAATATTTCCTCGCAACGCTCCATGCGTTCCTGTTCACTTGAGGGAATAAAGGGTAGGGCGTTATAACGACGTTCCAAGGTCATGAGTGAGGGCGCATTGAAGGGGAGTTGTGTATGAAGGGGACGGACTCCGTTTGCAAGTGTTGAAGACTGCTTAAAGAGACTATTCTCAAGGCGTGCATGGCGAAGACGCTCAATGTCAATTTCACCAGTGATGAGTTGCTCGGCATGAGTGAATCGCTTCCCTTCGTTAATCATTTCTCCCTTCTCCGTAATAAATGCTTTTCCAGAAAGGACGAGGTCTTGTGTGCTTTCTCCATATCCAGCTGAGGTACAGATGAGTGCGCTGATGTCTTTTTTACTTTGGTTAAGCAATAAAGAACGAAGCATTTCGTGGCGTCCAGCACTTTCGGGGAAGGCTGAAGGTGTGAAAATGACGTCAGCTCCAGCCAGAGATAGAGAAGTTGACGTTGAGAGTGGCGCCAAGACATCGTTGCCAAAAGCAATGCCGAAGGTGAAGTCGGGTGTCGAGAATAATTGGTTAGATGAGAATGGAACTTGTACTTCGCCAATTTGAATATGTGCTTCTGGGGTTAATGTTGCTCCCGAGGAGAACCATCGTGTTTCAGATGCTTCACCATGGTTGGCGAGATACGTTTTGGGTACTACGCCCCACACTTTTCCTTTTCCAATTACGATTGCACAATTGTAGAGTTGTTGGTTGTAGAGCAGAGGTGCCCCCACGATGGCAAAAGTCGTGAGTGTTGATGTTGTTTCTACGATGTTACGCAACTCTTTGTTTGCCGCTTCAATAAGGGGACGTTGAAAGAATAGGTCGTTGCATGTTGCTCCCGTTATGCTTAATTCGGGGAAGCATACGACACTCACATTTTGCTCTTCGGCTTGTTGTAACAACGAAATGATATGCTGAGCATTTTGCGTGCAATTTGCTACGGTAACTTGGGGGAGTGCGGCGGCTAATTTTATAAATCCATACATGGTTGGGAAAGATGAAAGGTGAAAGGTTAAGGGGTAATGGTGAAAGGTTGACAGAGTGGTTAGTTGATTTATTTCTTATCTAGTTTTATCATCAATTCATCCATGGGTTTACGTTGCTTTTCCTTGGTCTCATCTGCGGGGTATCCGATGGGGATGATTACGATAGGTTCAAGGTATTCGGGGATTTCAAACTGATTGAAGAGTTCTTCACGATTGAAGTTACACACCCAGCAAGTACCCAATCCCTGCTCGGCGGCGGCAAGTGCTATATGCTCGGTAGCAATAGCCACATCAATATCGCAATGATCCTTGCCATCACTGCCTCGATGCCACG
>CALCUV010000353.1 GCA_937906765.1 uncultured Prevotella sp. | reverse complement strand
AGACGTGTGCGCACCACTTCGCTTGAGTTATCCGTTAGTGGTCCGTGGGGCGTAGGGATGGTAGCGCCCTGAGGTGTGCCTACTCCTAAGACATACACTTTCATGTCCGCTTTTTTTGCTTCTTCGGCAGCCTCAATGGCACCTTCTTCATGGTCCTCGCAATCGGTGATAATGAGAATTGCCTTGCCCACTTTTTCGTCTGCCGTGAAACTATGCATTGCAAGTTCGATGGCAGAAGCAATATTTGTGCCTTGAAGTGTAACCATACCTGGAGACACATTGTCCAGGAAGAGTTTCACCGACACCATGTCACTCGTAATGGGCATTTGGGGATAAGATTCACCAGCAAAAATGTTTAACCCAATCTTATCCTCACGCATTCGATCCACTAAATTGTTGACAATCTCTTTACTTCGTTCCATACGATTGGGAGAAACATCAGTGGCAAGCATGGAGTAAGAAACATCTAAGGCGATGACTGCCTCAATGCCCTTTTTCGTTTTAACCTCTTTCACCATTCCATATTGAGGGCGCGCAAGCATAATGATGGTGAGAATCAAAGCAACGAGAATAAGTGCAAACTTAAAATGCATTCTTACTGACGAATAGTTGTTTACCAATCTCCAAAATAATTGGGGCGAGGCATAGCGCTTAATCCTTCGCTTGGCGTTCCATTGGGTGAAAACGTAGAGCAGAAGGATAACAAAGGGTATTATTAATAAGTATAGATAATCAGGAGATGCAAATCTCATACTTTAGTGCATTGAAAAGAGTGGGTTTGTTATAGGGAGCGGAAAGAGAAATGCGATAGGTTTCTTTTCCAAAAAGGGGCATAGACACTTGATTTACGGAATGCGACGTAGCAACGTAAGGCGGAGTAAGAGTTCGAGAATGAAACTGAGCAATGCTGCTAAAGCAAAGGGTTGGTATGCTTCGTAATATTTATCGTAATTAGACACCTTGAACTTTGTACGTTCGAGAGTGTTAATATCCGCATAAATTTCTTCTAATTTAGAGGTGGAACCTGCTTCGTAATAAATGCCTCCTGTGACGGCAGCAATTCTTTGAAGCGATTCTGTTTCCATTTTATTTTCAACCTCTCCGCTATAGATTTCACCATTTGAAAGTTGGGCGATGGCTTGCTTATAAATGCCTTTTTTACCAAGAGCAATGGTATAAACACGCACTCCTTGCTTTTTGGCAATTTCAGCAGCCATAAGCGGAGAAATGTCACCCGTGTTATTTTCGCCGTCTGTAATAAGGATGACGATGCGACTCTTTGATTTGCCACTTTCTAAATGTGTCAGAGCACTTGCCAACCCCATTCCAATAGCAGTTCCATCACTAATAATTCCATAACTGGGAAGTTCACAACTCACGTTGGGAAACATAGAAAGGAGCATGGAGTGGTTAGTCGTTAAAGGACTATACGTAAATGCTTCTCCGCTAAACAACGTCAAACCAATATTGTCGTTAGGGCGATTGGCGATAAACTCCGTAGCAACAAGTTTTGCCGCCTCGATGCGATTGGGTTCAAGGTCTTGAGCAAGCATACTCGGAGAAATATCTATGGCCAACATGATGTCAATACCTTCTCGTTCACTTTCCGTCAACGATTCGTAGGTTTGTGGGCGAGCAAGAATGAAAATCACTAACACCAGTGTGACGATTCTTAAAACAAAAGGGGCATGCACAAGCATCGTTCGGATGGTGTGCACCTTTGTTTTGAGATATAAACTGGTGGTGGCGACATTCAAAGTGGGTTGATGCTTCTGCTTAAAAATATACCATGCAATAAGCGGAAGTATCAGTAATAAAAGGTAAAAATATGCTGGATTAGCAAATGTCATATCTCAGTAATATATAAGGGATTGAGGCAATCCGTTATGCCTTTGCTTTAGGATTATAAGAAATAGTCAATGATTTCCGTCAGGATGTATCCTAAGAGGCAGAGTGCGGTGATGGAAAGCAAACC
Source organism: uncultured Prevotella sp. (assembly GCA_937906765.1). Classification (GTDB taxonomy): domain Bacteria; phylum Bacteroidota; class Bacteroidia; order Bacteroidales; family Bacteroidaceae; genus Alloprevotella. Next base: position 5,670 of record CALCUV010000353.1, on the reverse strand, counting down.
GATGAAGATGAGTTTGGCGATTTTGATGTTGCGTTGTTTAACCTCTCCGACGGTCACAATTTTAACTTCGGGTCGTGGAAGTTCTGCATCTGAAAGGCGTGTTGTGTTGACATAATCCAGGGCCAGTGCAACGCTTCTGTTGGCTTCGGTAATACTCGTTTGATATTTTGCAAACTTAACCAAGTCAGCGGTTGTCAGAATTTCCTTTAACTCACGGAGCGCCGTTTCATCATTTGTTTGTGTCAACTTGTTGATAATCTCTTCCGTGGTTAATTCCATGGCATTGAACGCAAAGCGGTCCTCAATGTATTTACGAAGTACGTCAGTGATTTTGTCGTAATAGATCTTTAATTCGTCCTCTGTTTCAGGTTTTTCTGCTTTTATCTTGTCAAAATCAGCGAGTGCTTGTTGGTGAGCAGGGGTAGGGGGAGTAATAATGATGCGTTTGGTCACGGGTTTGTTTTTCTTCACATTCTTGTAGAGATACACAATAAGTGCTACTAAAAGAATGTTTAAAACGATGAGCAACCAAAGTTCATAACTCCATTGAAATGGGATACTTACAACGGTGTAGGGACCTGCAAAATTATTAGCATTCGTTGTGTCAACAGGCACAGAGGTGACTTTTAAACCAATTGTGTTTTCTGCACTTATGGTGTCATCACCGACAAGCACGCAAAAGGGTGGGAGTGAGTAGAATGCCGAATCAAAAGAAGTGAGGATATACGTGCGATCCAATTGCATTCTTTTATCGGAATTCAACATTGTGGTGTCTATCTTTCCCTCAGAAATAATTTCCACCCCATTCGTGTAATAGTTTTCTTCATAAGAAGGATATGTCACACTTTGGTCAGTGTCAACAAGCACCGTTGTCTTAAGCGCCACTTGCTCGCCAATAAGTATGTCTTGTTGTGATATCTCTTGTTCAACTATAACTTGTGAAAAAGTGGATATAGCGTTGAAAAGCAATAAGGTATAGACAAGAAATCTATTCATATTTTTGTGAAATAACCTATTTGTGAGATGAGTGGTTGAGGATTATCTGTGTCTGTTCTTAAATAGTGTTTGAAGCGGTTTAACGTAATCTTCAGATGTGCTGATAGAAACATAGTCAACCTTTGTTTTCTTGAACAGACGGTCGTGTTTTTCCGCTTCTGAATCCCACCATTTTTTATGCATCTCTCTTACTTTCTTGGATGAAGTGTCAATTATTACAGTCTGCCCTGTTTCTGAATCTTGCAAATTCATTAATCCAATATTGGGCAATTCCTTCATTCGTTGGTCATAAACCTTTACCGCAACTACGTCATGCTTATGGGTAGCGATTGAAAGTTGGGTTTCAAAATCAGGTGAATCTATGAAATCCGAGAGTACGAATCCAATACAATGTCTGCGTTGAACCTGCATCAAGAATTCCAGACCTACACTGATATTTGTTTGTTGGTGGTCAGGGGTAAAGTTAAGGAGTTCTCTGATAATATATAAAATATGTTTGCGTCCCTTTTTGGGTGGAATGTATTTTTCAATCTTATCCGAGAAAAGAATCATCCCCACTTTGTCATTATTTTGTAGGGCCGAAAATGCTATAGTGGCAGAAATTTCGGTTAATAACTCACGCCCTGTGCGGACTTCCGTTCCAAACTTTGAACTTCCAGAGACGTCAACGAGCATCATTACTGTTAATTCGCGCTCTTCTTCGTAAACCTTGATGTGCGGACGGTTTGTGCGTGCCGTTACGTTCCAGTCAATGTCGCGCACATCATCACCAATTTGATATTCGCGCACCTCTGCAAATGACATACCTCTGCCTTTGAAGGCAGAGTGATACTCACCCGCAAAGACATTGTTCGTGAGATTGCGAGTTTTTATTTCAATGCGTCGAACGCGCTTAATGAGTTCTGAAACTTCCACTTATGAAAAATGTTTTCAATTGAACTTTTGATGGGTGATTAAAGTTTGCTTGTATGTAGTGTCTTAGAGTGGGGGATGGGTTAAGTTTTAAGCATCGAGAAGAAGCAATTGCTTCTTGTAATCAATTTTTATGTTATGTCAAAAGAATTGTCCGAATTCTTATATCTAACTTAGGAAAAACTAAGTCTCAAACATTTTAAATTAAGTCTCAAATAATTTGAAATGTTTGAGACTTAATTTTGAAGTTGATTAAATGCGTGTTTCCTGGATACGTTGATGCTAATTGTCTTACTCGCCCATTCTTGCAAAACATGTGGTAGGAAATGCCTTTAGGGCACTTCTATCTTATTCAAAATCTCATCGATGATGTTGTCGGCAGTAATGTTTTCCGCCTCTGCCTCATAGGTCAAACCAATGCGGTGACGGAGCACGTCGTGTGCCACTTCTCTTACATCTTCAGGGACAACATAACCACGGCGCTTGATGAAGGCGCAAGTGCGTGCGGCAAGTGCGAGATTGATTGACGCACGAGGTGAACCTCCGAACGAAATATAATTCTTAAGTGTGTTCAACTTATATTGCTCGGGGAAACGTGTTGCAAAAACTATGTCTGCAATGTATTGCTCTATGCGTTCGTCCAAATAAATTTGTTTTACCAATTCGCGAGCTTCAATAATCTTTTTAATGTCAACTACGGGAAGCGCCTTGGTGAAACTATCGTTAAGATGCGCACGGATGATTTTCTTTTCCTCTTCAAGAGTGGGGAAGTCAATTAACACTTTCATCATGAAGCGGTCAACTTGTGCTTCAGGAAGAGCGTATGTGCCTTCTTGCTCAATGGGGTTTTGAGTGGCCATTACGAGGAAAGGAGAGGGCAGAGTGTAGGTCTTTTCGCCGATGGTTACTTGATGTTCTTGCATCGCTTCAAGCAAGGCACTCTGAACCTTGGCGGGTGCTCGGTTAATTTCGTCCGCCAAAATAAAATTGGCAAACACGGGACCCTGCTTCACGGAAAACGATTCGCTCTTAGGGCTATAAACTTGAGTACCAATTACGTCAGAAGGCAAAAGGTCAGGGGTAAATTGGATACGGTTGAACTTAGCGTCAATCAAGTTGGCAAGTGTTTTGATGGCAAGTGTCTTTGCCAACCCAGGAACACCTTCTAAAAGAATGTGTCCATCACTTAAAAGACCAATTAACAGGGAGTTAATCAGATGCTTTTGACCAACAATGGTTTTATTCATCCCCGTCATCAAGTCTGTGATAAAACCAGTTTGACTTTCGATTAACGCGTTCAATTCGCGTATGTCTATTTGTTGTGACATGTTGTATAGTGTTGTTTATGAAACTAATTAACGAGTGAAATGCGGAGTGTTTCTCTTAATTAACGAGCAAATTTACAATATTAATAATAACCTCAGTCATAAAACGCTTTAAAAAATAAGTAGTTTTAATATATTTTAGCAACTGGAGTGTAAAAAAAACGGGTAAGACGAGATGTCTGTCGGACAAATTAACAGATAAATAATCATGTGCCCCTTTATTTTTTTTTAATATTATAAACAAGCAAACTAAATATATATTATCTTTGCAGAACAAATTAGCATTGTGATATGAAATTGGTATTAATGTCCACTCCTCAATTCTTCGTTGAAGAGCATCAAATCTTGACCGCTCTTTTCGATGAAGGGTTGGAATTGGTTCACCTAAATAAGCCGAATTCGGAACCTGTATTTTACGAACGTCTCTTGTCTTTACTCCCTAAGGAGTATCGCAAATTGATGGTTACGCATGATTATTTTTACCTTCAAAATGAGTTTGATCTAAAAGGTATTCATTTGAGTGAACCAGATCAAGAGATTCCTAGTCGTTATAAGGGTTCGGTGAGTTGTACGTGTCATTCGCTAGACGAATTGTCCGCTACAAAAAAGGATAAGGATTATGTCCTATTGGATGTTTCTCAAAATGACATGTTGACGCAAATCTTGAAGGATGCTTCAATAAGAAAAGGTATCGACAAAAAGGTTTTTGCGTTAGGAAATCTGGATTATGAGAGCATCGCTCAAATTGTAGATTGCGGTTTTGGGGGAGTAATACTCCAAGATGCAATATGGAGCAGGTTTGACCCTCATAACACGCAGGACTTTAAGGATTTGATTAACCACTTTAGAAAATTACGACGTTTGGTAAACTAATAGTAGAATGAGTTGTATTTAGATCTACAAACGCTCTCCTAATTTTACAAAGAAATAAAGATATAAACTTCAATACTAAATATCAAATTATGAATAACTTTTTGGTGTTCTCTGGCACTAAGTCACGTTATCTTGCAGAGAAAATTTGTAAGGAACTTGGTTGCCCTCTTGGTAATCTTGACATTACCTATTTCGCTGATGGTGAATTTGAAGTATGTTACGAAGAATCCATTCGTGGTCGCGACGTATTCCTCGTGCAATCAACATTCCCCAATAGCGATAACCTTATGGAGTTGTTGCTCATGATTGACGCCGCAAAGCGCGCTTCAGCAAAGACAATTTGCGCCGTTATTCCTTATTTCGGTTGGGCACGTCAAGACAGAAAGAGCAAACCTCGTGTAAGTATTGGTGCTAAGTTGGTTGCTGATATTCTTAGTGTTGCAGGCATTGATCGTCTTATTACTTTAGATCTTCATGCTGACCAAGAACAGGGATTCTTTGACGTACCTGTTGACCACCTTTACGGTTCTTCAATCATTGCTCCCTACCTTCAAAGTTTGAATCTCCCCAACCTTTGTATTGCCACTCCTGATGTTGGTGGTTCAAAGCGTGCTGCAGCTTATGCTAAGTACTTTAATTGCCCCCTCGTTCTTTGTAACAAGACGCGTAAGAAGGCAAATGAAGTTGAATCTATGCAAATCATTGGCGACGTTCAAGGAATGGACGTAGTGCTTATTGATGACATGGTAGATACAGCAGGAACAATCACAAAGGCTGCAAATATCATGATTGAAAATGGAGCAACAAGCGTTCGCGCAATTGCGAGTCACTGCATCATGTCAGGACCTGCTGATCAGCGTGTAATGGATAGCGACCTCGAAGAAATGGTGTTTACCGACACGATTCCTTATCGTGGTTCTTGCCCCAAGGTGAAGCAGATTTCTTGCTCAGCGCTCATCGCCGAAGCTATTCGTTGCGTGTTGGGTAACAAGAGCATTAGTTCACAATATTTAATGTAATAACAACGTATAACCTTTTTATAATACAAGAAGTAAAATGGAAAAAAGTGCATTGCAGATTGCGCGCGCAGCTTATCAACCTAAGTTGCCCAAGGCCCTTCAGGGTGCAGTAAAGGCTGTAGAAGGTGCAGCTACACAGAGTGTTGGTAATCAGGAAGAAATTAAGGCTCTTTTCCCCAATACTTATGGTATGCCCGTAGTTGAATTCGTTGCTGCAGAAAGCGAAAACAACGAAGCAATCAACGTAGGTATTATTCTTTCAGGTGGTCAAGCTCCTGGTGGTCACAACGTAATTAGCGGTCTTTATGACGGTGTGAAGTCTCTTAATAAGGACAGCAAACTTTATGGTTTCTTGATGGGACCTGGTGGTTTGGTTGATCACAAGTATCTTGAATTCACTGACGAACTCATCAATGAATATCGCAACACTGGTGGTTTTGACATCATCGGTTCTGGTCGTACCAAACTGGAAGAGACTTGGCAATTCGACAACGGTATCAAGGTGTGCAACGAACTCGGTATCAAGGCTATCGTTATCATCGGTG
>CALCUV010000352.1 GCA_937906765.1 uncultured Prevotella sp. | reverse complement strand
AGACCCTATGGGCACTGCCATCCGTGATTATCACGCCAAAGGCACGGCGAAAACCTTGCGTGTGCTTTCTTCGATGTTTGATAATGATGTTCTTCCCGTCCCAACCTTGTTTCGTGGTGTGGATGAGATGAACCGAATGGAGCAAACCGCTCTCCATCATGCTGAAGGCAGAGTGCTTGACGTTGGTGCAGGTGCTGGTTGTCACTCGCTCCCACTTCAGGAACGCGGACTCCATGTTACGGCCATTGATATCTCTTCGCTTTCCGTTGAAACCATGCAGCAACGTGGCGTTATCGATGCTCGTCAGGAGGATTTCTTTACCTTTGCCCCCGATGTGGCTTTTGACACCATCCTTATGCTGATGAATGGCACGGGAATTGTGGGTACGCTCGACAATCTCTCTCTGCTTTTCGACCGTCTCGACCTCTTGCTGGCGCCAGGCGGAAAGTTGTTGATAGATTCCTCAGATTTGCGTTACGTTTATGAAGATGAGGACGGCAATTTCTATCCCGAGGATTTCGATAATTATTATGGTGAGGTGGATTACCAAATGGTGTATGGCAAAGTCCGAGGTGAGCGCTTTAATTGGTTATATGTCGATTTCCCCCGCTTGCAAAGTTGTGCCGAGATGAAAGGCTACCGCGCCGAGCTCCTTTGTAAGGGTGACAACTTCGATTACTTGGCGTGTATCAAGCGTAAGTAGTGGCGCGCACTCACTTTTTCGTAAATTCTTAAGTGACGCCAATAAAAAAACGTTCCATAATTTTGCCATTCTAAAAAATATCCCTACCTTTGCACCGCAAATCTGAAACGAATAGTTTCAAGAGTATGCGCCCAGATGGCGGAATCGGTAGACGCGCTGGTCTCAAACACCAGTAGGGAAACCTGTGCCGGTTCGACCCCGGCTCTGGGTACTAAAGTGGAGAGAGTTGAAAAACTCTCTCCGCTTTCCTTTTTATATACATAAGTCTGCCATTATACATAAACAGAATTTGTATTCTTATTCGTAAAGCATCCAGGCATAAAAGAAAAGAGTTCGGCAAACCGAACTCTTTTCCAAATAGCACTTTTTATTTATCCGTCCAATCTTTGGGGGACGGACAAAATTTTGGGGATGTTCCTTTTTTTTGTAAATGGTGTTCTTCTTAAATCCACCCTTTGCTTTCGCAGTATTCCACGTATTCAGAACAAGTAGCTGCGTACAACACTTCACCTTCGAAAGATATGGAAAAAGAATCCGCCTCAAATTCGTCTTCAACAAAGTTTTCGCCCAAATGTTGGCACAGGAACATTAGAAGTGCCTGCAACGCAATTTCCTTTTCATTATCTTCTGGTACGCCTTGCTTAATTACCGCGTCTACATAACAAGCAAACTCTGACGCAGGACTGATGCCTGCAACATCTATTTCTAAAAACAGATCTTCCATATCCTGAGTTTTATCACCAGCTTTAAGCGTCATCTCAATGTAATTGTCATAATATTCCCAAGGTTTCATAGTGTAAAATTTTTATAAGATTAGAAAGTTTCGCCGCAAAGGTAAGGAATTATTCTCTGCGTTAGATTTGATTGTTGATAAATTTTACACAAGCTTAAAAATTTTTGGCGAGATCTTACAGATTTTAGGCGCGGATGAGGATGTTAGAGTAGGAGAATGTAGCGTTGAAGAAGAGGGTGGCGGAGTTGGAGGAGGAGGGGATAAGGTATAGGAGGGGGTGAGGCGTTTTAGGGAGAGTACGGGTTTTATAGGATTGCCTAAGAAGTCTTAGAAAGTCATAGGCAATCCTAAGAAACTTTAAACTCGCGATAATAGAAAAAGTCGCCTGAGGCATGCTCGGGCGACTTTATGTTTTTTAGACAGTGGCGAAGGATTAGTCTTCGTTCTGAACCTTCAACTGCTGTACATATACAGCGTGCTCCATTGCGAGGCGCTTCATAACTGAAGGCTTGTCAAACTGCTGACGACGACGGAGTTCCTTAACTACACCAGTCTTTTCGAATTTACGCTTAAACTTCTTGAGGGCGCGTTCAATGTTTTCGCCTTCTTTAACGGGTACTACAATCATTGTTTTAAGTTATTTAGTTATTATAAATTTGTCAACTGTAAACATTCGGGAACTGAGAGGTTCCTGCTTGCAGGGTGCAAAATTACGCATATTTTTTTGTTTAGCAAATTTCGCACACTTATTTTTAGGGCAACTCCCTAATTTGTTAGGGTAAACGTCTTGAAATATGGTTAGTTTGTTTCCCTAAAGTGCTTTTCAGGCAGTTTATTTAAACTGTGACCTTACTTTGCGTGATGATTGTAATAAAACGACCCTCCTTTCTATTGAGCATGTGCGTAATGGTTGAGGTTACGCGGTTTTATGTGGTGAATGGTTTACAGTTTTGATTTTTTTGGCTGTGAGGTTTTGGGATTCTCAGACTTTTAGGGGTCTTGAGATTAGAGAATAACGCGACGCGCTCCGATGTAGCGCACCTTATAATAAGAGTCGGTTGATTTGTTAACCGTAATGCCTCTGTTACTTGCGTGTACAAATTTAAAATTGTGCCCAGCGCTGTCAACTTCTGTAACGATGCCGACGTGTCCAACGGAACGTGTGGATGTGCGACTGCCGAAGAAGACCAAGTCACCGCGCTTTAAGTTTTCAATGCGTTCCACCTTTTCGCCTTCGTGAAACTGTGAAACGGAAGTGCGAGTGAGGGGAATGTTTGACTTATTGAACACATACATCGTGAATCCCGAGCAGTCAAAACCGTTAGGGCTGCTGTGGCCATAGCGATACTTCACGCCAAGATACTCCAACGCTGTGTTAATCAAATTATCGGCAGTAGCGATGCGCTTTACCTCTTCGATTTCGGGAGAACTGGCATTGGCGAGCGCCTCATATTCTTCGCACACGTCATCTCCGGCATATGTGATAAACATGCCGTTCTGCGCCGTAGGGAGTACGGCAAGAACAAAGATTATGAAGGTTAAAATGTAGCGAAGCATAGTGACTATGTGTTAAAACAGGGTGCAAAATTACGCATTTATTTTGATATAACCAAATAATAGTGAGGAGGAAAGGCAAATTTAACATTCTGACATAAGTCTTCTTGTCGCGTTTGCTTTTCCTCCTCACTTGTTAATGCAGGGGATTGTTTCACTTGCTCCACGCCTCCAGATAGCGCTGCGCCACCTTGACGTAATCGTGGTGTTTCAATATGTAGTTGACACTATCACGCTTGAGTTGCGGAATGCGTTCGGGATGCAAAGCAAGGTCTCTCAATGCTTGATAAACACTTTCCTCATTGGGGAGCACATTAATAATAGGTTGCAGCGTGTGTTCCTCCATCAAGTCATAATGTTCGGGTTCGGCGCCACCCACAACGATTAATCCTTGCGCCATTGCTTCAAGGGCGTTCATGGCAGGCGTATAACTGTAAAGTTGATCCAGAATGACGTCACTACCACGCATTAATTTTACATACTCAGCGAAAGGCACACTCTCCACTCGCACTATTTCGCATCGCTCCGGCAGTTCCTGCACCACGCGTTCCAAAGCGCGCAACATAATGTCCGTACCCTTATAAACAGAACGCTGTTTCTGAATGCCGATAAAGAAGCGCACACGCTGGGGAGTCTTATCACTTAGGACAAGTCCCTCGCGGGGCACGATGGGGAAGGGAATAAATTGCGTTTTTTCGGGAAAATGGGGTGCATACGAGGCTTGATATTCGTAAAGTCCCGTAATGATGCCGTCACAATCCTTAGCGATGCGCTGGTTTAACTCACCCTTCTCGCCACGTAACCACTCGCGTATCCAGTTGTCGTTGTCCTCGCTCTCGCGCACCTCAGGGCCGAAATTAAAGTCCGAATAGCGGAAGGTTGTACAGTCAAGTCCTGCTCTAACCCAGTAGTGGTCCATCCCAAATGCCCCAAGGAAAATGCGCTTATTATGACGGCGCAGATACTTATAGAAAGGCATCATGCGCTCTGCCTTAAGGGGGATGAATATAGGGTTAATGAGTTGCACTACGTCATATCCACGGAATTTCCGAAATTCCTTAATGAGATGCCAAAGGTAGCGCAACGTGCGCAACTTTCCCCAAGTCAAGTCGCGGAGAAAGTCAACGTCGCGGGGGTAGTTTTTCCACCCGTCTCCATCACTTGCCACGGTCACTTCATGTCCCAGTTTGCGGAGTCCTTCGGCAAGTGTGGCATGCACATTGCTGTAATCGCCAAGCAAAAGAATCTTCATTCGAGCGGTGTGGCGGTTAAGCATTTTTCGACTTCAGATAATCCGCAAAGATGCGTGCAGCGGTTTCCACCATCATGGCGCAAGGGCGCTTTTTGTAGTATTCCGGAGTGCGCACTTCCGCTTGATGGGGCGTAGGTTCTTGCTTGCTGAGGCCGAGGAGTTCGGAACAGATGAGCGAACCATTCTCTTGGCGGAACTTTTCAGCAAGTTCCTGCACCACCTTATAGTTGTACGATTTTCCCTCGTTGTCGCTGCCTTCTGTTGCTCCAGTGTCAAGACCTGCAAGTAAGAAAAGTCCACATGCTGCACCACAAGTTTGGCGCATGCGCCCAATGCCGCCACCAAAGGAAGCAGCCATCTTAAATGCTTGTTCGTCAGTGAAACCATAGAGGTCAGCAAAGGCGGCTACAACTGATTGCGAACAGTTATACCCACTCTTAAAAAGCGCAACGGCGCGCTCAATTCTGTCTTCGTAAGTCATGATAATGATGATATGTTTGTTTGTATAATAAATCTTAATTAGATGGCGCCCCGTTTATCGGTAGATGCTCGTAAAAAGAGGCCTGCGTAAACGCCTTATTAATAGGGCCGTTACGAAGTCTCAAATTCGGCGCCTTAAGTCTCAAACTGCGCGTCGGGAAATACTCTTTCTGCGCCCAATGTGAGGAATTGTAAATCGTAGGTCAGGTTTCGCAAGGTTTGTGGCACGAACAGTTCCTCGTGAGTAGCGATTCACAAAAACGTGTGTGCGAAATAGTTCTTGCAAAAATAGAGAATTATTTGGACTTTCGCTCTAACTTTCGCATCTTTGTCGTATCTTTGCACTCGCAAAACTAAAGGAAAGGTGCTCGAGTGGTTTAAGAGGCACGCCTGGAAAGCGTGTATACGTCAAAAGCGTATCACGGGTTCGAATCCCGTCCTTTCCGCTTTGTGAATATGTGATAACAACCTCAAAGGAACGTGTTACGGCATGACCTTTGAGGTTGTTTTTTTGTGAAAATGCTTTAATCGCCGTGCCATAAAGTAGCGCTTTGATTACTCAAAGGAGCAATAGAACAAACAATCTTCCTAAAAAACTATAAAACTCCTGGTATGCTTGGACATAGCGTATTGATGTTGTAAATTTGCAGTGATTTTGCGCAACATTATAAATAACGTGCGCGCGAGAAAACTGATTTTACATTTTATATGAAGCAAACACTTCTCGTCATAACAACCCTTTTGCTGTGGTTGATACAGCAACTGCTGATAGGATTTCTCCTGTTGGCTGGACTTTTGTATATCCCTGCCGTTCAAAACTTTCTCGTAGATAAGGCAGCGAGCAGTTTGTCGGAATCATTAGGCATGGAGGTCAGCGTAGAAAGCGTGCGCTTGTCCTTCCCTCTTGATTTAGACGTTCAGGGAGTTGTGGTACGTGAAGGAAGTGACACCCTGATGGCGGTCGATGTGTTACGCATAGATGTGCCCCTCAAACCCCTCTTCTCAGGTCAGGCAAATGTGGACGAATTTACGCTTCTCGGCGCAAAGATCAACACCAAACATTACATCCCCGACACTCGCGTGAGCGGCACTATCGGAAGCGTTGCGCTGAAGAGTCATGGCGTTGACCTCAATCAAGAAACTGTTATGCTCGACCTTATGCAACTTTCCGATGCGCGCCTTTGTGTGGCGCTTAGTGATACTGCCGCGGTCGATACAACTACTTCTGCCCCCACAAAGTGGCGTATCAATATGCCCAATATGAAGGTGGATCGCACGGCGGTGGCATTGAGCATGCCCGGCGACTCCATGCGCTTTTTCTTGAATCTCCATGACGTGACGCTGAAAGAAGGTGTGTTCGACCTTGGAGCGCCCTTCTACGGACTGGAACGCCTTCAACTTTCGGGTTCGGCAGTAGCCATGGGGGCACCAACTCAGTTGGATTTGCCCGTTCACCTTGAACGCTTCCTCACGACTTCTGCCGTGCAGAAAGATTCGCTCTTTGCCTATCTTGTCGATAGCCTGAGCGCAACTGTTGATAGTCTGTCGTATGACAAGTCAGGAACGCTCCTTTGTGGCATACGAGGAGTGGCCCTTCGTGAACATTCAGGACTGCGTGTGAGCAACCTTTCGGGTTCTGTTTATATGGACAGCGTGATGCTCTCACTCCCCGCTTGGAACCTCTCAACTCCTCACTCCCGCCTTTCTGCCTCTGTGCAACTCCCGTGGGAAGCGCTTGAGGTCGGAAGTAAGGCCGGTTTGCGCACGAGTCTAGAAGGAAGCATCGGTAGTGAGGACATCCAAACAGCACTACAGATGGCGGCGGTAGAGGGTGTTCAAGATCTGCTTCCGCAAGTTCCCCTCAATGTGCAGTTAGTTGCCGATGGCAATATGGACCACTTGCATCTGCTTACCTGTAAGGCCGAACTGCAAGGGGTAGTTTCGCTTGCCGCCGATGGTGATGTGTTGCACCTCATTCCCGACTCTACACAACAAAACATACAACCCATGAGCGCTACGCTCAACTATCAAATGGGTTTTCAAAACATGCGCCCTCTCTTGTCGCGCATAGGCATTGCCGACACTACATTGCGTATTCCTAATGGCACATCTGTAAACGGAACAGCCGTTTTCAAGGGCAACGATTATAAAGCCACGGCGCGCATGAAGTCACTTGGGGGCAACATGTCCATAGATGCCGCCACGAATCTCGATAGTGAGCGCTATAAAGTGGCGCTTCTTGCTGATGGTTTCCCACTCTCGGCTTTCCTTCCCACTTTGGAAGCCTCAGACTTCAGTGGTAGTTTAACCGCCGAAGGACTCAAATTTGACCCTACGTCACCCCGTGCGTTGACTGACTTAAAGGCGCAGGTGGATTCCTTACGCTTTTCGGGCATAGACTTAAACAACCTCAAACTTGCGGCAAACATTGCGCAACAACAGTTAGACGCGCGCTTCTCTGCCTATAACACGGCGATTGAAGGCGAAGGTACGGTTCAGGGTAACTTTATCAATGGTTATCATTTGAATCTTGACGCCATGATGGAGCATTGTTCGTTGCAACAACTGGCAGGCGCGAAGGCCGATGTGGGATTGGGGTCGATGATAAATATTGACTTTGATAGCGATGAGGCGTTTGAGGCGTTCAAAGCTAAGGGAAGTTTGTGTTACAATCACTTTGACACGCCCGAAAGAAGCGTCATGATGAAAGACATCTTCTTTGACTTTGCCTCGTCTCCCGACACGACGATCTCACATCTCAATGCCGGAAACATGACCCTTGCTTTCGCCACAAAGGGGTACATATCCACGTTGGGAACCCAAATCACCCCGATGCTGGATTACTTATCAACGTGCTCCGAACGCCTACGCATCAGTCATGACACACTCCGCACGTTGCTTCCTGGACTTAACCTCACGCTTCATGCAGGAAATGATAACCCCATGACCAACATTCTTCGCGCCATGGGTTACACGCTTGACACGGTTTCGGTAAACTTGGCCACCTATCCCGAAATTGGGCTTACGGGGGACTTTATGATGAAAAACTTCCACTATGGAGTGTTCCAATTAGATAACGCAACCGCCACACTGTCTCACAATGACTACGGCATCAAACTCAGTGGGCAGGTCATCAATAACGCTCGCCGAAATCCCAATAAGTTTGCCTTGGCATTCCGTAGTTATTTGTTGGCAAACACTGGCGGACTGGACTTCCAGTTTAAGGATGAACACGGCAACACTGGCTTTGATGTGGGCGTGCGTGCCGATGTGACGCACGAAGGACTGAAAGCGCAACTCTATCCTCAGCATCCGAAGATTGCATTCCGCTCTTTCGAAGTCAATCGTGATAACTACGTGTTCCTCGGAAACAATAAGCAATTACAGGCCGACTTACGCCTTCGAGCAGATGACGGAACGGGATTGCAATTCCTCAGTGAAAGCACCGATTCTCTCAATGACATCACGCTCAATATCCAAAGTCTGAACCTTAAGGAACTCTCCGAAGTGCTTCCTTATATGCCCAAGATGGGCGGATTCTTTAATGCCGACCTCCATGTGGCAGACAATCATGAGAGCATCTCAGCAACGGGCACCATTGCCACTAAGGGGCTGGAATATGAGGGTTCTTATCTCGGTAATATCGGGGCTGATGTGGCTTATTTGCCCAAGTCGGAAAACGAATCTTTCGCCCGTGTGGACCTCACAGTGGATGGCGATAAAGTGATGGAATGTTCCGGCACTTACGAAGACACTGAAGAGGGGCGCTTTGAGGGCGACGCTCGATTGAAAGACTTACCCTTGGCGCTCATTAACGGATTCCTTGCTGGAACCGACATATTCATGAAGGGAACTGTGCAAGGCGGTCTGCATATTGACGGAACGCTGGATGCTCCAAGGGTAAACGGGGACGTGCGTTTTGCTGATTCTCACGTGTATTCCTCTATCTATGGTTTCGACTTCAGAATGGATGAAAAACCTATCCGTTTGCAGAACACGAAACTATTGTTTGAAAACTTCAACCTCAGTTCTACGGGCAACAATCCCTTGACCGTAAACGGCAATGTGGATATGAGCGACATGAGCAATATGAAGTTGGACATCGCAATGAGAGCGAAGAACTTTGAACTCATTAATGCGAAGCGCAAACTCAATTCCGTTGTTTACGGTAAGGCATATGTGGACTTTGATTGCACTGTGCGTGGCAATTTAGACAATATCATTGTGCGCGGTGACTTAGACGTGTTAAACCGCACGAATGTTTCTTACGTCCTTAAGGAATCTCCGCTCACCGTTGACGACCAGTTGGAAGGTTTAGTGCAATTTGTGAACTTTGAAGATACAACCACCGTTGCGCCCCAGTCACTTCCCACCACGAATATGGACCTCACGCTCAACTTAGGCATTAGTGACGCGGCGAATTTCTATTGTGGTCTTTCGGATGACGGCAAGAGTTACGTGGATGTGCAGGGTGGGGGAGACTTAACTCTCCGCATGACGCAACAAGGTGAGATGCGCCTTATCGGTCGTCTCACTATTGAGCAAGGAGAAATGAAATATACGCTCCCCATTATACCTCTCAAGACCTTTAAACTCTCACAGGGTAGTTATGTGGAATTTACGGGCGACGTGGCGAATCCTACGCTCCACATTCAGGCAAAGGAACGCATGAAGTCGGTAGTCACGGAAAACGATCAGCAACGTTCTGTGGCCTTTGACGTAGGTGTGGCGATTTCAAAGACCTTAGAAGACATGGGACTTGAGTTTACAGTGGCGGCGCCTGAAGATATGGGCATACAAAACCAACTAACGGCCATGACTCCTGCGCAACGCTCGAAGGTGGCTGTCTCACTCATGGCCACGGGATTGTTCCTTGCGGACGGTTATGGCGCTAAGGGTGGCATGCAAGCGGGTTCGGCGCTCAACGCTTTCTTGCAGAGCGAAATCCAAAACATTGCTGGCAGTGCGCTCAAGACAGTTGACATCAACTTTGGTATTGAAAACAGCACGACACAGACAGGCGCTTCGCAAACAGACTATTCCTTCCAGTTCTCCAAGCGCTTCTTTAACGACCGTTTTGCTGTCAATATTGGCGGTAAGGTAAGTACGGGACAGGAGGCAGACAACTCCGCCACAAGTTTTATTGATAACATCACCTTGGAGTATCGTTTGGACAAGGGGGCTACGCGCTATGTGCAGGTGTTCTATGACCGCAGTAATTATGACCCCTTGGAAGGACAACTCACGAAGATGGGCACGGGTGTTGTACTCAGAAAGAAGACCAACAAACTGGGTGAACTCTTCATCTTTAAGTAATCCGTAGGCGAGTCTCTGAATCCTTGTTTTGAAAGTAAGGGTTACGGAGCACAGAACCCCCAATGGCATGGGACTTTAGCAAAGAAAAGTCCCATGCATAACTTCTTAAAAATGAGGCATTCTTAATGTTGTGAAACGAAGTTACTAATTCGAGGCACGAAAAGTAACTTCGTGCGCCCAAAGTTACTTTTAGGGCGCACAATTTGAGATGCCATTATGAATAGGTTGAATCTACCTGTTTTTTTATCCATCATGCGCAGAATTTTAACCCTCATCATCATCTGTTTCACCCTTTGGGGATGTTCTACAACAAAGACCATTCCTGAAGGAGAACAACTTTATACGGGTATTTCCCAAATAACCTTTGATGAAACTGAAAGGAAACAATCAAAGCAAAAGCAAGAAAGCGCAGATTCCACAGGAGTGATCACCGCTATAGATGATGCGGTGGAAACAGTGGGGAATCTTTTCTCGGGTGAGGTGGCTACTGACTTTTTGGCGCCCAAAGAACCTGCTCCCGAACCCACTCCCGAGCAACTGGCACAGGAAAAAAGGCTCGAGAAGGATTTGGAAGAACACTTCTCTGTGGTTGAAGAGGAACTGAACGCCGTGTTGAGTTATCCGCCTAACGGTTCCATCTTCGGAAGTTCCTCCTTGCGCTCCCCCCTTCAGTTCCGCTTGCGCATCTATAACAGTTGTTATGACTCGCATGGGGGTATCCGCCGTTTCCTTTTCAAACGCTTTGCCGCCGCTCCCATTCTCGTGAGCACAGTTAACCCCGAGATGCGCGCAAAAATCGCTCTCAACACCCTCCGTAACTATGGTTACTTCAGCGGAAGCACCAGCTATGAAGTGATTCCCTCAAAGAACCCCAAGAAAGCAAAGATAAGTTACCGCATCACTCCCGGAAAAGTCTATCTCTTTGACACCATTCGTTACGAGCGCTTTGTGCCTGACTTGGATAGTCTTATTCGCGCCACACAGACGGAAAGTCCCTTGCAACAGGGTAAACCTTTCAGCGCTCAATCCCTTGTGGCGGAACAAACTCGCCTGGAGCGTCTTTTCCGTGAGAATGGTTATTATTATTACACGGGAAGCAACATCACCTATTTGGCAGACACCTTGATGCGCAAGCATCATGTGCAGTTGAAAGTGGTGCCTAAGGAGGGGGTTGCGCCAATGGTGAACAAACCTTACTATATTGGCAATTACTACATTGCTTTGCGTCGCACGGATAAGGAACGTTTGGACACTGTGCGCACACTTCGCACCACCACAGTGCGCTTTGGCGGTAAGAAACCCGCAGTGCGTTTCGGCGTTCTCCGTAGTTCTCTTGCCCATCGTGCTGGCGAGCGCTACAGTTTGACAAACCAAGAGAATACTTTCGAAAAGTTGGCGCAGTTAAACGTGTTTAGTAATTTCGATGTGCGTTATGTGCCACGCGATACAATAGGTGCGGGCGACACACTCGACATCTATGTCAACGCTGTCTTAGATAAACTCTACGACAGTTCGTTTGAGATGAACGCCACGCTCAAGAGCAATGACCAGATGGGACCCGGTGTGGCCTATAGTCTTTCCAAGCGCAACGCTTTCGGAGGTGCTGAAAAGTTTACCTGGAAGTTGTTTGGCTCTTACGAATGGCAGTTGGGGGGAACCTCAGATGCGAACAATTCGTTGATGAACTCTTACGAGATGGGCACACAGTTCTCTGTGGAACTCCCACGCTTTGTTGCGCCCTTCGTTCATCGTCGCCACTTGCGCTTTCCTGCATCGACAACATTCGCAATTAATGGCGACTGGCAGAATCGTGCGAAATTCTTCCAGCGAGCTACGGTGGGCTTAGGGATTACCTACAAGTGGCATAAGTTTAGCAATGCCATTCATGAGTTGACCGTCTTCAATTTGGACTATAACAAACTCATCTCCACCACTGCTGAGTTTGACGAAATCCGAAACAATAACCCCGCGCTCTATGTCAGTATGCGCGATCAGTTTGTGCCCTCGGCGTCTTATACGTTTACTTACAACACAGCGGCAAACCATCGCAACCCCATCTGGATGCAATTCTCGATTAAGGAAGCGGGTAACCTCACGTCGGCAATCTATGCCCTCGGAGGGGAGAAGTTTAGCAAGAAGGATAAAGAATTGTTTAGCAATCCCTTTGCGCAATACTTGAAAGTTACTGCCGAATTCCACAATCATATTAAGATAAACAACCGCATGAAGTTTGCTTACCGCTTCTTCGGCGGCATGATTTACAGTTACGGTAATAGCACGACGGCACCTTATGTTGACCAGTTCTATGTGGGAGGTGCTAACAGTATTCGCGGATTTACGGTGCGCGCACTCGGACCTGGTAGTTACAGAGGAGCAAATTCTAATTACGCTTACATCGATCAGACGGGTGACATTAAGTTAGAAGTGAACGCCGAACTCCGTGCGCGCCTCGTGGGTGACTTACACGGTGCCTTCTTTATCGATGCCGGAAACGTGTGGCTCATGCGCAAGGATGAGTTACGCCCTGGAGCAGAATTTAGTAAGGCTTCGTTTGATAATGTTGCCGTAGGCACAGGCTTGGGTTTGCGTTACGACCTCGACTTCCTCATTCTCCGCTTCGATGTCGGCATGGCGCTCCATGCTCCTTACGAAACGGGAAAGAAAGGATGGTACAATATTCCCAAATTTGCCGATGGATTGGCTTATAACTTTGCTATCGGTTATCCGTTCTAAGTTAGGGGATGAGGTTTTAAGGTTATAAGGTTTTCAGAACTACGCAGTTTCTTTTCAAAAATAGGAATAAATTGCCCTGAAATACTTTTGCGCTCTTCAAAACCTTAAAGAATCGTGGCAATTATAGTCTTAGCAATCACAAAATCTCAATAAATAGATATGAAAAAAATCTTTTCTCTCCTCCTCTGCCTCCTCGCAGGCTTTGGAACAGCACATGCCGACGAGGGTATGTGGCTCTTGAAACTCATGAAGGAACAGCATCTTGCGGATTCCTTGAAGAAGGCGGGTTTGAAGTTGAAGCCTGCGGCATTGTACTCAGAAACGGGTTCTTCTCTCCGTGAGTGTGTCGGTATTTTCGGTAATGGTTGTACGGGTGAAATAGTTTCGGGCGAAGGTCTCGTACTTACCAACAACCACTGCGGATTTAGTTATGTGCATGCCATGAGCACGATGGAGCACAACTACCTTCAGGATGGTTATTTCGCAAAGAATCGTGGCGAAGAACTTCCTGTGCCCGACCTTGACTTTACCTTTGTTATCCGTGTGGTAGATGTTACCGCTCAGGTGGATTCTGCTGCTGCCGCAAAGCAAGTGGATGTTTACACTGCCCAAAGCCAGAGTTTCTTGGTGCCCCTTTCTGAGGACCTTTTCTCAAAGAGTGATCTCAAGGATAAAGCGGGCATGATCGTACGCATAGTTCCTTACTTCGGAGGTAATCGTTTTTACATGTTTTACGAACAGGCGTTCCCCGATGTGCGACTTGTGGTAAACCCTCCCCAGAACATTGCGCAGTTTGGCTTTAACCAGGACAACTGGCTCTGGCCCCGTCACAACGCAGACTTTGCCATGTTCCGCATTTACGCTGATGCCAACGGTAATCCCGCACCTTATAGCGCGGAAAACAAACCCCTCCGCACTCAGAAGTTCCTCCCCATCTCGCTTAAGGGAGTGAAGGAAGGCGATTACACCATGATTATGGGTTTCCCCGGACGTACGAGTCGCTATCTTACTGCTTCGGAAGTGGAACTCCGCACACAGAGTCAAAACTTCCCCATTAATTTGGCTGGCGAAGCACAACTCAACTTCATGAAAGCGTTGATGGACCGCGATAGTGTGGCAAACCTCAAATTAGCTGACGAATACATGAGTCTTGGTAACATGGTGAAGAACTTTGGCGGCATGAACGAGAGCGTGAAGAAGACTGGTTTGATGGGCATTAAGGCAAAGGAAGAAAAGGCCTTCATGGACTTTGCAAAGCGTAGCGGAAAGGCAGAATACCTCAGCATTATCTCGCGCATAGATTCCTTGGTGACTGCTGTAGAAGACTCGCTCCACGATTACTATTTGCTCAACTACACCTTTGGTGCGATGAAGTTTAATGTGCATACGTCTGTGGTGGATAACTACCTCAAAGCGCTCGAGGCTGACAGCACCGAAACGCTCGCAACTGCCACTGAAGCATTGCGCCAAGCGCAGAAGATGGTTGCAGGAGTAGATCTTGACTTCGACCGCGCCACTGTTGAACTCCTCATCCCCTATTGGGTGAAGCACAATCGCCTTGGGTTGAACCCCCTTGTGACTGATGGCAACTACAGTGCCCTCATAGAGAATGTCTATACCCAAAGCATCTTCCGCTCCGCCGAAGCGCTCGAAGCATTCCTTGCTGCGCCTTCTGCTGAAGTATTGAAGAACGACCCCCTTTACATTTACTGGAAGGAGATTAAGCAGTTCGCTAAGAATAACCTCAGTAAGGCACTCCATAATTATAATGTGAAGCGTGCCGAACTCGACAAGATTTACACGCGTGGTCTTTGTGAAATGTATGATTGGTCAAAGGCTCCCGACGCTAACTTTACGCTTCGCATGACTTACGGACATGTGAAGGGGTATTCGCCTCGCGATGCTGTGCAATACGATTGGAATACCGTTCTTGACGGAATGTTGGAAAAGGAAAACCCAAAAGATCCCGACTATGTGATGAATGAGGAACTCCGCAAGTATTTCATCTCAGGCAATTACGGCGGTTATGCACGCAAGGATGGCAAACTCCCCACTTGCTTCCTCTCTAACAACGACATCACTGGCGGTAACTCAGGTTCTCCCGTAATGAATGCGAAGGGCGAACTCATCGGCATCGCCTTCGATGGCAATATCGAAAGTCTCTCAAGCGATCTCCGCTTCAACCCTGAGCTTCAGCGCTGTATCAATGTAGATATTCGCTACGTCCTCTTCTTGATTGACACATTTGGAGGCAGTAGTTACGTGTTGGATGAAATGGAAATCCGCAAGTAAAGCATCCCCTTGGGCGCCATTCAGTAGGAATGGTGGCGCTTTCTGAATAGCAAAACAAAAACTGGGAGTAGGTGAACGCTTACTCCCAGTTTTATTTGCTTCCTAATCAATTGCTTGCGAAGGAGTAATGGATATGCAAAACAAAGTTACTTATTGTGCGTTTTATTTGTAAGATTAGAAAAATTCTTTAAGGTTTCGTTTTCATTATTTGAACCTTTGTTTTTCAAGACGCAGAATGTGTTGAAGAAAGTCCCCAATAAGGTGCAAGGAAACGGCAGGAAAATCAAGCAAAATGAAAGTTAGGGACGAAAAATTAGGGGTGGATGTGATTTTTTTAAGTTTTTTGGTTGCTCTATGTAAAATGTTTCCTAAATTTGCGCTACGACACAACACTAAACTTAACTACAAAGACAATGAACTTCTGCCTTATCAACCTACTTTCGATTATAATCTGCTCTTGAACTCAAGAGGAGCGTATCGTTCGTAATGCGTACGGCAGAAAAAAGGCGGTCTTCCTCTTTGAATAAAAGAGTGGGGACCGCCTTTTTATTTTACAGACACCACCACTAAACCTAAAACGACTTATGACTGACAGACTTTATATCTTCGATACCACCCTGCGCGATGGCGAACAAGTGCCGGGGTGTCAGTTAAACACTGTGGAGAAAATTCAGGTAGCCAAGCAACTTGAAGCACTTGGTGTGGACGTTATTGAAGCAGGATTTCCCGTTTCAAGTCCTGGCGATTTCAACAGTGTGATAGAAATTTCCAAGGCGGTTACTTGGCCCACGATTTGTGCCTTGACGCGTGCCGTGGAAAAGGATATTGACATTGCCGCTGAGGCGCTTGCTTATGCCAAACATAAGCGTATTCACACGGGTATCGGCACGAGTGACCTCCATATTAAATATAAGTTCAACTCCAACCGCGAAGAAATCATCGAGCGTGCCGTTGCGGCGGTGAAATATGCCAAGCGCTATGTAGAGGATGTTGAATTCTACGCCGAAGATGCCGGTCGAACAGACAATGAATACCTTGCCCGCGTCATAGAAGCCGTTATTAATGCCGGTGCTACGGTAGTGAATATTCCCGATACTACGGGGTATTGCCTCCCTCACGAATACGGTCAGAAGATTAAGTATCTCGTGGACCACGTGAGCAATATCGACCGCGCCATTATCTCAACCCACTGCCACAATGACTTAGGTATGGCCACGGCCTGCACGCTTGAGGGCGTTATTAACGGAGCGCGTCAGGTGGAAGTGACGATTAACGGTATCGGCGAGCGTGCGGGGAATACGAGTTTGGAGGAAATTGCCATGATTCTGAAGTGTCATCACGAGTTGAATATTAACACGAACATCAATACGCATAAGATTTGTGCAACAAGCCGACTCGTCTCGTCGTTGATGAATATGCCCGTGCAGCCTAATAAAGCGATTGTCGGTAGAAACGCTTTTGCTCACTCTTCAGGCATTCATCAGGACGGTATTCTCAAGAATGTGGAAACTTACGAGATTATCAGTCCCAAGGATGTGGGCGTGGATGAAAATTCAATCATTCTCACGGCGCGCTCCGGCCATGCTGCGTTGAAGCATCGCTTAGAAATTCTCGGCGTAGAGGTGGATGATGACAAGTTGAACAAGATTTACGAAAACTTCCTTAGCCTTGCCGATAGCAAGAAGGAAGTGACGGACGATGACGTCTTAGTGCTTGCTGGTCAAGAGCGCAACCGTCTTCAGGCCATCAAACTCGATTACCTTCAGGTTACAAGTGGTCAGGGCGTTCGCCCAGTTGCCGCCGTCACTATCGACATTGCGGGCGAGAAATTCTCAAGTGCAGCCGACGGAAACGGTCCTGTGGATGCCGCTATCAATGCCATTCGCAACATCATCCGTCGCCAGGTCATCGTAAAGGAATTTACCATTCAGGCCAACAGTCGCGGTTCGAACGACATCGGTAAGGTGCACATGCAGGTGGAATATAACGGCCACATCTACTATGGTTTTGGCGCTAATACGGATATTATTGTGGCGAGTGCTGAGGCCTATGTGGATTGTATCAATAAGTTTAAGAAGTAACCCTATAGTATCTATAGTTCCTATAGTCCCTATAGAAAGAATCTCCCCATGAACACCCTCTTCGATAAAATCTGGGACGCCCATGTTGTTCAGCAAGTCACGGATGGTCCTACACAATTATATATAGACCGATTGTATTGTCATGAGGTAACGAGTCCTCAGGCTTTTGACGGACTCCGTGCGCGCGGGTTGCGACCTTATCGCCCCGGGCAGATATTCTGTATGCCCGATCATAATACACCGACGCACGATCAGGACAAACCGATTGAAGACCCCGTTTCTCGCAAACAGGTAGATGCCTTGACGCGCAATGCAGAAGAGTTTGGGCTCACCCACTTCGGCATGCTCCACCCCAACAATGGCATTATCCACGTTGTAGGTCCTGAACAAGGACTCTCGCTTCCGGGTATGACCATCGTATGTGGCGATTCCCACACCTCTACTCACGGAGCGGTGGGCGCAGTTGCTTTTGGAATCGGCACTTCGGAAGTAGAAATGGTGCTCGCTTCGCAATGCATTCTTCAGGCAAAACCGAAGTCCATGCGCATTACGGTAAACGGGCAGTTGGGAAAGGGTGTTACGGCAAAGGATTTGGCGCTCTACCTCATGAGTAAGTTGACCACGAGCGGCGCTACGGGATATTTCGTTGAATATGCCGGAGAGGCGGTGACGGCACTCTCAATGGAGGGCCGCTTGACGCTTTGCAATCTGTCGATAGAGATGGGTGCGCGTGGCGGATTCATTGCTCCTGATGATGTAACCTTTGACTATTTGAAGGGGCGCCCATACGCTCCGCAGGGAGCGGCTTGGGATGCTGCGGTGGAGGAATGGAAGACGCTTTGTAGCGGACCTGATGCCGTTTTTGACAAAGAAGTGACCTTTGATGCCGCAGAGATTCAGCCCATGATTACTTACGGCACGAATCCAGGTATGGGGATTGGCATCACAGAGTGCATCCCCGAACCCCATAATGCCTCGGAGCAGCGCGCACTTGACTATATGCAGTTTGAGGCTGGCACTTCGCTCATCGGACAACCCGTTGATTACGTGTTTCTCGGTGGTTGCACGAACGGGCGTATTGAAGACTTCCGCGCCTTTGCCTCCATCGTGAAGGGCAGAAAGAAAGCGGAGCATGTCATTGCGTGGCTCGTGCCCGGAAGTTGGAAGGTCGTGGAACAATTAAAGGCTGAGGGATTGGACAAAGTGCTTGAAGCGGCAGGCTTCGCCATCCGCCAACCTGGATGTTCGGCTT
>CALCUV010000351.1 GCA_937906765.1 uncultured Prevotella sp. | reverse complement strand
GGCATTTTCCCCACGCCAGATGCGCGTGATGACGAATTTGCTTTCGTCAAAGCCTGCTATTGTGGCGAGCGACTTATTAAATATTGCGGGGTTGCACACACGGAAAGAGGCAATAAAGGCTTCGCCACGTGGCTTTGCCTCAACGGCACGCTCATGTCGGAGCAACCAGTTTTTCATCAATACCAAGGCGATAATCACTCCCACCATGCCGAGCGGATAAGTGACTGCGCAACTCAAGGCTGCGCCCGAGGAATTCTGGCCTACCATTTTGAGCGTCTGTTGTGCCGCACCAAGAGCGGGCGTGTTAGTCGTAGCGCCACAAAGGATTCCCATAACGTCGCCCAAGGGATAACCCGTAATCCACAGAATGGCGAGTGTCATCAATGTGCCTAACAGAACGACGCCGGCGGCAAGCATATTGAGCTGCGTGCCCCCTGTGCGGAAGGCACTTAGAAACCCTGGTCCCACTTGAAGTCCGAGGGTGTAAACGAAAAGAATAAGCCCAAAGGATTCTGCATAACTCAGCATTTGGCTGTCTATTTTCAGCCCGAGGCTACCTGCAAGAATCCCTATAAAGAATACAAAAGTCACGCCGAGCGTAATGCCACGGAAGCGCATCTTGCCCAAACTGAGTCCTATCGCACAGATAAGACATATTACGATAACTGCTTGAACAGCAGAGTGAGAAAACAGAGTTTCGCTAATCCACGAAGACATAAGTCAATAATTCTATAGACCTCCGCAATGCCTGCAGAAGCACTTTACACGGGCAAAAGTACGAATAATATTGGACATAACGCATCGCAAATATAGAAATGATAGCGCAACTTCCTCTATGCCTCTCGACGATACCCCACTTCGCGCCAAACCAATCTCGCCCATTGCCCCTAAAAAAACAAAATTAAGGTCGTTATAATCGTTTGATTTACAGCATGCCTTAGGCGCGTAAAACAAAGAGTATTTCTTTTGAAACAAAGAGTAACAGAATTTTTCTTAACTTACGCTTCATTTTTCCTATTTAAGGTTTTGTTTTTCGACTTCAAAACGAAGCGGTGACAGAAGCAGAGAAAAACGTTTTTTTCGACAGAAGAACAGAAGAACAGAAGGGTAAACTTATGTCATTATGTTCTTCTGTCTAAACACTCTAAACGTAGAGTTACCCCCTCTGTGGGTTTGTCTTTACCGACGAAAACTACAAACCATCGTCTTCATGCTGAACGTCGTGAAAGATGGGCATGGAGAGGACTGAAAAATAGTCTTCAAGCCCCTGATGCCTACTTTTTTATTTAAAATGTGGCAGAGGTGACACTTTTTTCTTAATTTTGCAACGATAAGGTGGAGAAGGATTGTTTGAAATTGCTCCTTTCGGGGACAAAATTCGGCATTCTTCCTCCCTGACTTTATGGTGAAATCAGTAAAGTGCTTTGTGCGTCGAGCGCCAAGGCACGGCAAACACATACTTAGTAATTTAAAACTATGAGTGAACAATTAAAGAAAATCAAGCAACTTGTTGAGCTCCGCCAAAAGGCACGCCTTGGCGGCGGTGAGGTTGCTATTGAAAAGCAACACGCTAAGGGCAAGGCCACTGCGCGTGAGCGTATCGACCTTTTGTTAGACAAGGGTTCGTTTGAGGAATTGGATATGTTTAAACTCCATCGTTGTCACGACTTCGGTATGGAGAAGAAGCAATATTTCGGAGATGGCGTTGTTTGTTGTAGTGGCACAATCAACGGTCGCCTTGTTTATGTTTTCGCTCAGGACTTCACGGTGAACGGTGGTTCGCTCTCTGAAACCATGGCAGAAAAGATTTGCAAGGTAATGGACCTCTCGATGAAGGTAGGTGCACCTTGTATCGGCTTGAACGACTCGGGTGGTGCGCGTATCCAAGAAGGGGTGAACTCATTGGCAGGTTTTGCCAACATCTTCCAACGTAACATTGAGGCTTCGGGTGTTGTGCCCCAGATTTCAGGTATCTGCGGTCCCTGTGCCGGAGGTTCGGTGTATTCTCCCGCACTCACGGACTTCATTGTGATGCTCGAGGGCATTTCTTACATGTTCTTGACTGGTCCTAAGGTGGTAAAGACGGTGACAGGTGAGGATGTAAGTCAGGAAGATCTCGGTGGCGCTTCTGTACATGCCACAAAGAGCGGTGTGTGTCACTTCACGGCGAAGACCGAAGAGGAATTCTCAGGCCTCATTCGCAAATTGCTTTCATACATGCCTCAGAACAACATGGAACGTACTCCCCGAGTGGAATGTACTGACCCCATAGATAGAAAAGAAGACCTCTTAAACGAAATTATCCCTGACAACCCCAACATGGCTTATGACATGTACAAGGTTATTGGGGCAATCGTTGACAACGGAGAGTTTATGGAAGTTCAGGCAGGTTATGCTAAGAACATCATTATCGGTTTTGCGCGCTTCAATGGTCAAAGTGTGGGCATCGTAGCAAATCAGCCTTCGGTTTATGCGGGTGTGCTTGACTGCAATGCTTCACGTAAGGGTGCGCGCTTCGTACGCTTCTGCGACGCCTTCAACATTCCTTTGGTAACACTCGTTGACGTACCAGGATTCCTCCCAGGTACCGGACAAGAATACAACGCCGTAATCCTTCACGGTGCTAAGTTGCTTTACGCATTCGGCGAAGCTACCGTACCTAAGGTAACCGTTACATTGCGCAAGTCATACGGTGGTTCACACATCGTAATGAGCTGTAAACAGCTTCGTGGTGATGTTAACTACGCTTGGCCTACTGCAAACATCGCAGTTATGGGTGCTGAAGGTG
>CALCUV010000350.1 GCA_937906765.1 uncultured Prevotella sp. | reverse complement strand
CGCTGCGTTTGTGGGAGCTGTCAAATTGAAACTTACTGCGCCACCTTCAGCGGGCACTGCAACTTCTTCTTCTGTGATGCTCACAACGGGAGCAGGGAATGCTTCGTCCTCACCTGTACAAGAAACGAAACCAACCGCAGTTAAGCAAAGCGCTGCGGCATAGAAAAACATTTTCTTCATGTCGTTTAGTTTTTATTTTGTTAATTTTAAAAGTCCTATTTTTTCTATACAGGTCGCAAAGGTATTATTTTTTTTGTGCTTAGCAAATACTTTTTGTAAAAAAATGATAAAATCTACCAAATTGCTCACTTACACAGGGCAAACAGTAAACATTATGTAGGCAGATAAGGGTTTTCTTTTGCAAAAAGTTAATCTGCGCGCATGATTCCAGAGTTTTAGCGAAAGTCCAGACTCATGCGTTATACACATTTATATATTATATTATTAGTGTCCGCTAAACTTTCTTGTGAGGATGTAGCCTGAAAGGCCTTTTATCAAATAGTCCAGGGCAACGCCCTGGGTTTGGTATATGGGAGGGTAACGCTCTGAAAGAGCAAAAGCATTTACATCCAGTTGTTAGTAATTGCTTTTGCCCCTTCAGGGCGCAAATCTCGACTGCAACAACACCCAGGGCGCTGCCCTGGACTAATGGATTTATCCCCTTCCAGGGGAATTATGCAAACTGTGGGAGTTTACACTATAAGAATAAGTTTTTATAATGAGAATTAGAAGCGTTTCCAGACAACAATAATATTATATAGCGAGAACATCACTACTGAAAACGTAAAATTTCCGCACTTGCGCACCTTCATCGCACATTCTAAATTCTAAACTTCTTAGTAGCGCAACAAACTCTCAAATTGCGCGTCCTATTAAAGACTTTGTGCCGCCAATTTAAGACTTTGTTTTAAGATTTCGCAAGTCGTAGTTTCCCTACTAAATGATATATGAAAACGGGAGGGACTATAACATCAAAAAATGGAGGTTACCGACGCGAGTCAGTAATCCTCCATTTGTCATTAGTCACCGAGCAAGCGGGTTATGCCTGCTTGTAGTCTTCCATTGTTTCGGGCGTGAGATTCATCACCCAAGTGTAATGCTTCATCACTTCTGCCTCAACATAGTTTGCATAAACGCGGGCGCTCTTCGCAAACATTTCGGGACAACGTGTAGCATTTTGCGTGAGCAAGTGAAGCATGATGATGCTTGCAGCCATTTCGTAGAGGTGGCGCGCACAAAGATCGTGGAATTCTGCATTTGCAGCTTCCTTTACATGAGTTGTAGCCGCCTCAAACTTATCCGCCATGGCCTTTGCACGCTCGATAAGCGAAGCAAATTCAGGCGCTGCGGGCACTGCTTCGTAGTCGCGCATGAGGGCGAGGTATGCACCGTTGGTCACGTAACGAATAGCTGCCACTACCTGCAACTGCGTGGTACCTTCATAAATACTGGTGATGCGGGCATCGCGGTAGATTTGCTGACAGAAGTATTCCATCATGAAGCCTGAACCGCCGTGCACCTGGATACAGTCGTACGCATTCTGGTTGCAGTATTCTGAGTTCATACCCTTGGCAAGAGGTGTGAGCGAGTCGGCAAGTTTTGAGAACTTCTTGAGTTCCTGACGTTCTTCCGCCTCAAGCTTACGTTCGCGTGCAATATCTTCAAGCGCCTTGTAGATATCTACGTAGCGTGAAGTCTGATACAGAAGCGCACGACCGGCATCGAGCTTCGCCTTCATGAGTGAGAGCATGTCGCTCACGGCGGGGAAGTTGATAATTTCCTTACCAAACTGCTTGCGGTCGCGGGCATAAGCGAGGGCTTCGTTATAAGCCGCCTGTGAAAGTCCGACACTCTGCGCAGCAATACCGAGGCGCGCACCGTTCATCAAGGCCATGACGTATTTAATAAGCCCCAACTTGCGATCGCCACAGAGTTCTGCCTTGGCGTTCTTATAAACGAGTTCGCACGTGGGCGACCCGTGGATACCCAACTTATTTTCAATGCGACGCACATCTACCCCTCCGTCGTTCTTGTCGTAGATAAACATGGACAAGCCGCGACCGTCGGTCGTTCCTTCTTCAGAACGTGCGAGCACCAAGTGAAGCTGCGCGTCACCATTGGTAATAAAGCGCTTACATCCGTTCAGGCGCCAGCAACCTTCGGCTTCGTCATACGTTGCCTTGAGCATTACGCTCTGGAGGTCGGAACCTGCGTCGGGTTCGGTGAGGTCCATGGACATCGTTTCGCCTTGGCAAATGCGGGGGATGAAACGACTGTGCTGGTCTTCG
Source organism: uncultured Prevotella sp. (assembly GCA_937906765.1). Lineage (GTDB taxonomy): Bacteria > Bacteroidota > Bacteroidia > Bacteroidales > Bacteroidaceae > Alloprevotella. Next base: position 6,203 of record CALCUV010000350.1, on the reverse strand, counting down.
TCACCAAATTCGTAGAGGGTCTCAATACAGTCTTGCAAACTCCAAATGTTGCTGAAACCTGCATCGGCTGCTGCCACGATTTCGGCACACATCGTGTAGGGAGTGATGGGGAAATTCAAGCCACCGAAACGGCGTGGCATGGTCATCCCATTCATTCCTGCGCCAACCATGGCATTGAGGTTGTCGTAAGTGCCCGAAGCGTAACGCACTCTGCCATTTTCGCAATGAGGTCCTTCGGCGTCAACACCTTCTGAGTTGGGCTTAATCACGTTTGCCGTAATGTCGCCCACGATGTCGAGCACCTTGTCGTAAGAGTCCATTGCGTCGGGATAATCAAGAGGAGCTTCGTCAAACGTTTCCTTATCGCGGAAATTGCGCTCCTTAAGTTCAACTATTCGCTCCATGAGCGGATGGTTGAGTTCGAACTGAAGTTCTTTTATGTCGCTATAATAGTTAGCCATAACTTTGAGAAATTTAGAAAGGAGAAAGGAGAAAGGGGAGGAAAGGAGAAATGAGAAAGGAGAAATGAGAAATAACCTTGCGGGACATAAATACTACCTAAATTTTTCGTCATAACTGCTCTACGAAACAAGAAGGAATGAAGCACTGGACACTCACCGCGCCAGCCTATTTCTCCTTTCTCATTTCTCCTTTCTCCTTTCCAGGGCGACGCCCTGACAGGGCATTAGCCCTTATAATACTTAATCATTTTGGGCAACACCTCTTCTACCGAACCGTTAATCACGTAGTCGGCAATTTGGTTGATAGGCGCATTGGGGTCTGTGTTGATAGAAATGATGATACCGCTTTCTTTCATCCCCGCTACGTGCTGAATGGCGCCTGAGATACCACAGGCGATATACACCTTGGGACGTACGGTCACACCAGTCTGACCAATTTGCATGTTGTGCTCACAGAAACCAGCGTCAACCGCCGCACGGCTCGCACCCACTTCGGCATGGATTTCCTTAGCAAGGGCATAGAGCAATTCAAAATTCTCCTTCGAACCCACACCATAACCTCCGGCAATCACGATAGGCGCACCCTTGAGGTTAGAACTTGCTTTTTCTACCTGGCGGTCGATAACCTTCACGACATAATCCGTTTCGGGCACAAACTTCGCCACATCCTCGATGACAACTTCACCGGGATAGTTTGCATCAAGCACTTCCGCCTTCATCACTCCGCTACGCACGGTGGCCATCTGCGGACGGTTTTCGGGGTTAATGATTGTTGCCACAATGTTACCGCCAAAAGCAGGACGGATTTGGTAAAGCAACTGGTCATACACCTTACCCGCACGCTTATCTTCGTGACTACCAATTTCGAGTGCCGTACAGTCGGCGGTCAATCCCGAATGGAGCGCTGAAGAAACGCGAGGTCCGAGGTCGCGACCGATAACTGTGGCGCCCATCAAGCAGATTTGGGGTTGCTCTTGCTTGAAGAGGTTAATCAATATTGAAGAGTGGGGCAATGATGTGTAGGGGAAAAGTCCGGGGGCGTCAAAGATGTGAAGCTTATCTACACCGTAGGGCAAGATCTGCGCTTCCACCTTTCCCGTAATGCCACTTCCGGCAGCCACGGCTTCTAACTTCACGCCCAAAGTGTCGGCCAATTTGCGACCTTTGGAGAGGAGTTCCTGACTTACTTCGGCAACCTGCGTGCCTTCAAGTTCGCAGTAAACATATACGTTATTCATTGTCAATTCTGCCTTAGTAAATTATCCAATAGTGTGATTTGCCAAGAGTTCTTCCATGAGACTCTTGATATCTTCATCCGAACCCGTGAGCACCTTACTTTCCTTTGCCTTGAAAACAATATTTTCAATGCTCTTCACCTTCGTGGGCGAACCCGAAAGTCCGCACTGTGCAAGGTCGGCATTCACATCGGCGCAAGAGATTTGACCGAGCGTGAGCCAAGGTTTCTTTTCGTACTCCTCAGCATACGCCAAACCTTCAGCGGGCTTTTCAAGCGGCGCCAAGCAACGCTTATACTTCATCACAAGTTTCGCATTGCGGGGGCGACAAGGCGCAGCGCTACCGTTCACCGTAAGTACGAGGGGAAGGGGTGCCTGAACCGTTTCAACACCGCCGTCAATGTGGCGCTTAGCCGTAAGAAGACCATCCTCGAGAGCGAGAATTTCTTCTACATAAGTGATTTGGTTCAAACCGAGTTTCTCAGCCACCTGCGGACCTACCTGAGCGGTGTCACCATCAATCGCTTGGCGACCACCGATTACCAAGTCCACATCGCCAATATGGCGAATTGCCGTAGAAAGGGCATAGCTCGTAGCGAGTGTATCAGCACCCGCAAAAGCGCGGTCGGTAAGGAGGTAACCGCCATCTGCTCCGCGGTACATAGATTCACGAATTACTTCCGCCGCACGGGGAGGTCCCATCGTTACAATGGTCACCGTTGTGCCAGGGAATTTATCTTTCAAACGCAAAGCCTGCTCAAGGGCGTTTAAGTCCTCGGGATTGTAAATTGCAGGCAACGCAGCGCGATTTATCGTTCCCTCTGCTGTCATGGCGTCAGGACCTACATTGCGCGTGTCGGGCACTTGCTTGGCAAGTACAACAATTTTAAGACCCATATCTTTATTTATTGTTTATGTAAGTAAAATTCAAATACAATAATTGCAAATTACAGTTGCCAAAAGTAAGAGATTCTTGCGAATTTACCAAATTTTTACACTGGTAAATGCTTGAAATGGGGTTGAATTAAGATTGTGGTTGGGACAAAATTAAAAAAGTGGCACCCAAAATTAAATTCCACCATTCTGTTCCTCTATCATAGGCAGATTTGTGGTATATTTGAATAGCGCAACCAAAAGTTGTTGAAAGATGAAGCGCAAGATTTTTGCCTTTTTCAAAAAAAACATACCTCAAAAATTGAATTTTCGTCCTCATGTTACTATATTATATATGTAATTCAAAAAACAAAAATATGACTGAGAATGAAAGACGGTTTGTAGATATGATTGTGAACCTGGAAAAGCACGTTGCAGAGGTGCGGGAGTATATTAAAACTAATTTTGATGTTGACTCTCACTACGATGCCTCAACCCTGACGCTTCGACTTTATGTAAACAACGTGAACAACGCCCTGCAGATTCTTGCGGCAAGGGAATATTTTGAACGGGAATACCCTGAGTTGGAGTGGATACTGGATTCCACCCGTGGCATTGACAAAAACGAATTAACAAATTAAACTATTTTAGATATGAAGAAGTTATTTTTTGACATGGATGGCGTGTTAGTCGATTTCCAAAGCGGTATCGACAAATTGAGCGAGGAAACAAAGCGCGAATATGAGGGTCGCCTTGACGAGGTTCCCGGAATCTTTTCGCTCATGGACCCTATGCCGGGCGCCATTGAGGCGGTGCACGAATTGAGCGAGTACTACGATATTTACATTCTCTCAACCGCTCCGTGGAACAACCTTACGGCGCCGAGCGATAAGATTCAGTGGCTCACCAAACACTTTGGCGACCTATTTAAAAAGCGTGTGATTATTACGCACTGCAAGCACTTGGTGGATGGTGATTATCTTATTGACGACAGAGCGAAAAATGGCGCCAGCGAATTCCCTGGTGTATGGGTGCAATTCGGCACTGAGCGCTACCCCGACTGGGAAGAAGTGACGCGTTTCCTCATCAGCGAAACCTTCCTTCACGATGATAATGACGAGAAAATCAAGCGCAGAAAGGTGAATTACTCACTGGTGGAGAAAACTCTCAAAACGCTTGACGACTATATGGAAGTGCTTAACGCTCAGTGTGACACAGCGCTTTCTGATGAACTTAAAACGAAGATGATGAAACTTGCCCAACTCACCAACAAATGGTTAGAAGTTGCGGGCGAAGAGAGCGAAGCAACATATTATGATATTTAGACCTTAAAGTTTTAAGGTCTTGAGGTTTTAAGTTTTTATGGCGAGACTGAGTGACGAAATCACTTTAGCAATGTCCAGTAGTTTTTTAATCTACTGACAAGTTTTTTTGACAGAAGAACAAAAGGACAAAAAGAATTTTGAACTTCTGTTCTTTTGTCTAAACCACTATCGAGTCTATAGATAAGTTTTTTGACAGAAGAACAAAAGAAAGAAAGAATTATGCTCTTCTGTTCTTATGTCTAAACCAGACTCAGGTTTATCTGCCCTTACTTTACAATCACCATGGTAGCCCCGAAGCCGTATTCGCGGAAGGAGGCGTCTTGGAAGATACAGGTTTTGTAGTTTTGGCGGAGTTCTTTGATGAGTGCGTTACGCAGAACGCCGTCGCCCTTACCGTGGATGAAAACAATCTTAGTGCCTTTTTTCTTGATGTGCTGCTTCATCTCGTCGTGGAACACCTGGAGCTGGTATTCAAGGATGGCTTTGCTGTCCATGCCTTGTTCTGTTTCAAGGATGGCAGAGGCGTGAAGGTCCACCTCAATAATGCCGTTGCGCATGGTGTTACGCGCCGTTTGCACCTGAGGGTGCTCCTCGCGTTTGGGTTCGATGATGGCGTCGCGGAGTTGCTTGGCGTCGATAAACACAGAGCGGGCGGGCAGGTCGTCTTTCATGACGTCCACGATGTAAGAGGGGTGTTCGAAGAAGAGACTTTCGCCGAAGGTGTGGAGTTTGTAAAACTTCGGACAGTCAAGGCGTACCCCTACATATACGGGCGCTTTGGGCAGGAAGGGTTTCTCCTCCTTATAAGCTATGGCCTGGAGCGTGAGCTTCTCAAGTTCGGGAAGGATGCTGCGGTCAAATTCTTCGAGGAAGAGTTTCGTGTTGGGTTCAATCACCCCACAGTGGCGCACATGACAGGCACTGTTCGTCTGCGTCAGCAAAGTGAAGTTCAACGTATAGTTACAATCGTTGATGAGATACATTTCAAATGACGAATTGCTGAGTTGGTGAATATTCACGGGCGTAAAACCAAGACTGATGTTCAGCAAGTCGCCCCCACGTCGCTCCACGGGTTTCGCCTTAAAGGTCATGGGGCGAAGGAGATGGGCTTCATCATCCTCATCCGTTGTCTGCTGAGCGTTAACCGTTGACCGTTGACCATTGTCCGTTGACTTGACAGGAATGTTATAGTCATTCGTGTCAATCACCACGCACTCCGTGATGAGCATGGGTATTTCAAATCCATCTTCATCTTCAACGAGCACGGTGTTTTTACCTTGAAATCCGGCAACAATGCCACCGCCTACTTCGTTGAGGAATCTTACTTTATCTCCTATTTTCATAATCTTTCCTTAATTTGTTATTGTTAGTTGCTTTTAACTCCTGATATTCCGCACCCATGAAATGCCCTGCGTTTTAAGTTAGACATAGGGGAAATTTAGTTAGACATAAGCGCTCGAATAATACTCTTTGTGACGCCTATTTAAGGTTTTGTTGCAACTATTCTAATTGTGGCATTTTCTCCGCCACACATTGCAACCCCAATTCTGCCTTCTGACGCTTCGGCATTTTCTTAATAACCTCGTTATAACTGTGGCAAATCAGATGCTTCACCAATCTGTCGGGCAACATTCCGTAGAGGTTGAGTTGGTTCCAATGACGCTTGTTCATGTGCCAGGCACCCGAGATTTCAGCATACTGCTCGCGCAACTCCAGTGCGTAACTGGGTTCACACTTCAGCACAAACCACTCCGTACGCTCCAAATCCAGCATCGCAAAAATGCGACCGCCCACACGGAATGCCAGGGTGGTTTCATCAAAAGGGAAGTCCTCCGTCGCCTGAGGCAGGGAGAGGCAATAGGTTCTGACAGATTCGATGTCCATTGTCGTAAAGTTTGCTATTCCGATTGTTTTAGACAGAAGAACAGAAAGACAAAAGTCTTATGCTACTTATGTTCTTGTGTCTGTTGCTTTTTTAGACAGAAGAACAAAAGAACAAAAGTCTTACGCTACTTATGTTCTTATGGCTGATTGTGTTTTAGACAGAAGAACAGAAGAACAAAATTCTTATGTCCCTTATGTTCTTATGTCTGATTGTGTTTTAGACAGAAGAACAGAAGGACAAAAGTCTTATGCTACTTATGTTCTTGTGGCTGTTGCTTTTTTAGACAGAAGAACAAAAGAACAAAATTCTTATGCTACTTATGTTCTTGTGGCTGTTGCTTTTTTAGACAGAAGAACAAAAGAACAAAATTCTTATGCTACTTATGTTCTTGTGGCTGTTGCTTTTTTAGACAGAAGAACAAAAG
>CALCUV010000349.1 GCA_937906765.1 uncultured Prevotella sp. | reverse complement strand
GTATGGCGACAAATGTTCCTACGCACAACTTGGGTGAAGTGATTGACGGATGTGTCGCTTACATTGACAATCCCGATATTGATACCGACGGTTTGATGCAACACATTCAGGCACCCGACTTCCCCACAGGAGGTTACATTATGGGTTTGCAGGGCGTGAAGTCAGCTTACGAAACGGGTCGTGGTCGCGTCATCATGCGTGCGAAGGCGAACATCGAAAGTGGCGAATTGCACGATAAGATTGTGGTGACAGAAATTCCCTATGGCGTGAATAAGGCAGACCTCGTAAAGAGTATTGCGGAGTTGGTGAACGAACGCAAGATTGAGGGTATTTCAAACGTGAATGACGAGTCTGACCGCGAAGGTTTGCGCATTGTCGTTGATGTGAAGCGCGATGCGAATGCAGGTGTTGTTTTGAATAAACTCTATAAGTTGACAACCCTTCAAACGAGTTTCTCCGTAAACTGTATCGCACTTGTTGGACCTACAGGTAAACAGCGTCCCAAGTTGCTCACATTGAAGGAATGCATTGCTGAATTTGTGAAGCATCGTCATGACGTAGTGCTCCGCCGCACGGCTTACGAATTGCGCAAGGCACAGGAACGTGCGCATATCCTTGAAGGTCTCATTATTGCCAGCGATAATATTGACGAAGTGGTTCGCATTATTCGTGCGTCAAAGACTCCCGAAGCAGCCGTTGAAGGTTTGATGGAACGCTTCTCGCTCGATGATGTTCAGGCGAAGGCCATCGTAGAAATGCGCCTCCGTCAGTTGACCAACTTGATGCAGGATAAGCTCCACGAAGAGTTTGACGAATTGCAGCGTAAGATTGCTTACTACGAGCAGATTCTCTCAGATGATGAACTCTGTAAGAAGGTTATCAAGGATGAACTCATTGAAGTAAAGGAAAAGTATGGCGACGAGCGTCGTACTGAAATTATTCCTGCCGCTGGTGAATGGAATCCCGAAGACTTCTATGCTAATGATGACGTGGTAATTACTATCAGTCACCTCGGATATATTAAGCGCACACCGCTCGCTGAATTCCGCGCTCAAGCACGTGGCGGAGTGGGAAGTAAGGGTGGTTCGGCACGTGACACCGACTTCATTGAGTATATCTATCCCGCAACGATGCACAACACGATGCTCTTCTTTACCTCAAAGGGTCGTTGCTACAAACTCAAGGTTTACGAACTTCCCGAAGGTAATAAGGCATCTAAGGGTCGCGCTATTCAGAACATGCTCAACATTGAGTCGGGCGATAGCGTAAATGCTTGCTTGAACGTAGCACAGTTTGACAATCAGGAATACCGTGAGTCGCACAACATCGTGTTCTGTACGAAGCAGGGTATCATCAAGAAGACCCTCCTTGACGATTACAAGAACGTGCGTGCGAAGGGTATTATCGCCATCAACTTGCGTGATGATGACCAAGTGGTGAGCGTATGCTTGACCAACGGTGAAAACGAAATTATCGTTGCCAACCGCGCAGGTCGTGCCATCCGCTTCAATGAAAATACGGTACGTACGATGGGACGTGGCGCTACGGGTGTGAAGGCTATGGCGATTGACCAGGCTGAAGATGAAATCGTAGGTATGGTTTGCGTAGAAGATCCTGAAAAGCAAACGGTGCTCGTTGTAAGTGAACAAGGTTTCGGTAAGCGCAGTAACGTAGAAGATTATCGCATTACGAACCGTGGTGGTAAGGGTGTGAAGACGCTTAACGTGACCGAAAAGGTGGGCGAACTCGTGGCCATCAAGTGTGTGACCGATGATGACGACTTGATGATTATTAATAAGAGTGGTATCACCATCCGCTTGAAGCTCTCAACCGTAAGTGTTCAGGGACGTGTCACACAGGGTGTGCGTCTTATCAACCTCACGAAGCGTAATGACGTCATCAGCAATGTGTGCATTGTTCCTACTGAAGAAGAAGCGGAAGAAGAAACATTAACTGAAGGTCAAGAAAATGCAACTCCCGAAGTGGAAGGTAATGTTGTAGAACAAGAAAAAACTGAAACTACAGAGGCTAACCTCTTCACCGAAGTAGAAGAAATCGAAGAATAATTAAGTTTAACCAATCCGTAGGGGAGAGTTCATGCTCCCCCTACATAAATAAAATTATTATTATGAAGAAGATTTTGCTTGCCATCACTATGGTGGTTTCTGCTCTTACAAGTGTTGCGCAAAATAGCGCCATTCATAAGGTAGAATTCATGGTAGAAAAGGAACGCTACGAAGAAGCACTTCAAATTATTGAAACAGCTTTGGCGAATCCTAAGACAACTAAGTTTGCAGGTTTTTACTACAACAAGGGCGAAGTTAACCGTAAGTACTTCGAACGCGTGTTGGACCAGGCTTCTCAGGAATATCCTTTCGACACATTGGCATTCTGCACCTATCTTGATGAAGCGGTAACTAACTTCGTAAAGAGCCACCTTGCAGATATGACTCCCGATAAGAAGGGTCGTGTAGAACCTCAGTATAAGGAAAAGAACTATTTGACACTCAAGGCAATGGTAAACTATTACAACTATGCAGGTGTGTTTGCCAATCAAATGGGTGACTATAAGAACTCAATCAAGTGGTTCCGCAAGTATTACGAATTCCCCACACTCCCCGTATTTACTAAGGCTGAAACAGATTCACTTTACGCCATCAATCCTCAGAACTATAGTCAAACAGCTGTAAACATTGTGATGCTCAACTTCCAGTTGAAGGATTGGGACGGTGTGTTGGAAACCGTTGATGCGGCGCTTAAGGACACTTTCTCTACGCGTGACCTTTATCTCATGAAAATGCAGGCGCACCTTGAAAAGCAAGACTCTGCGGCTTACATCAATGACCTTAAGGAAGCGATTGCTCGCACAGAGCACGTAGGCTTTGCTCAGAACCTTCTTTACGTTTACATGCAACGTAACCAACCTGAAGACGCAATGGCATTGGCTAACGAACTCGTAGCGTCAAATCCCTCAAGCCACACGGGTTATTACCTCAAGGGTTGTATTGAATTGAACATGTTGAAGAACTATGCAGGCGCTCGCGAAAGTTTCGGTAAGGCGATTGAACTCAACCCCTCATTCGTAGATGCTAACGTCAACATGGCATACACTTTCATGAACGAAGTTGTGGCACGTCGCAATAACGGCGATTGGAAACTTGACCGTAACAACAAGAAGGAGTTTGACAAGGAATTTGAAGAAATCAAGAAGTATTACGAACAAGCGCTTCCTTACATGGAACGTGCACACGAATTAGTGCCTGAAAAACCCAAGGTGTGGGCAGCAGCACTCCAGCAAATCTATACCAACCTTCAGAATAAGGAGAAGGCTGACGAGATGGATGCTATCTTGAGCACAGCATATTAAGCAACCTAAGGAGTGGCGGGTAACATGCGTGTTACTCGTCACTCATTGATAAATTACTTAGACCATGACCCAAAGAATCTTCTCCCTTATTGTGGTTTGTATCACCCTAACAATTCCAAGCATTGCACAGAAAGAGTTGAAGACCTTAAGAACTTTCGTGAAGGCTAAGAATACCTCTGAAGCAATGAAGGAAGTCTCTCGTCTTGAGAACGATAGCGCCTGTAAGCACTTACTTAAAGTGTATGAACTGGCGCTCAAAACGCAGATACAAATCAATGATGTGGAGAATGAAAAAGTGTATTTGAAAAAGGCTTGCGACACCGTAAAACTTTTTGAAAGCACGCGCCAAATTTTCTACTATATCCATAAGATAGACTCCCTTGAGCGCCTTCAAAAGGAAGCGGCAGGTAAGGATTATGAATTGGATAAATCAACGGAGAAACTCATAGCGCGTTATTATGGCAACTTCGTAGCGGGTACGCGTTACTTCTATGCACGCCAGAAGTATAAAGAAGCACAACGCAATCTCGACCTGTTGCTCACCCTTAACGAAGGGCATCTCATAGATGATGATTTGAAAGATGAAAAGTCAAAGGACGTGGCCATGAATGCCTACATGTTCACCTATTGTGCTTTTCAAAATGGTGATTATGCCGCTCTTGAGCGCTACAAAGCCTTACTTTTTGCCGACCAGCGCTATTATCAAACCACGCTTGAGATGTATGCCCGTGTGGCCAACGACTTAGGGCACGATGAAGCATTCGAAATATATCTCGAAAAGGGAGCAGCGGACTTCCCCCTCCATGCTTATTTCTTTGATGAACTTGCTTCGCTCTATGTTGCAGATGAGCGCTTTGCGCAATGTGTTGACCTTGCCGATCATGTGCTTGCGGTTGACTCCATGTCACTTAAGGCCATGTATCTCAAAGCACATGCCTTGTATCATAAGGACGAACAAGCAGCATGTATTGAAATTTCAAAAAAATTAGTTGATGCTGACGCGCAACACACATATCCTGAGGCGAATTTCTATGCAGGTCAGTTCATTATGAACAAGTTAGAAACGATTTACCTCCCCACTCGCATCGGTTCAAAGAACTTTGTGAAGGCGAAAAACGAGATGAAGAAGGTGTGTAGTGAAGCACGCCCCTACTTGGAACGCTATCGCAAACTCTGCCCTTCGCAACGCGAGAAATGGGCACCGCTTCTTTACAAAGTTTATCTCGAACTCAACATGGGACCCGAATTCGAAGACATTTGCCGATACATGTGATGCTACACATGATTATCGTATAAATCTCTGAAATTTAATAAGATGCGATAGTTCTTTAAAGGCGTAAAACGAAGTTACTATTAAGAAAAAATGAAAGTAACTTAGTAAAAATTAATCCTTAAATAGAAATCACAAAGTCAGGTTCCCTTTTACTTTCATCTCCAAGTTGCCCTCATATGATGCAAAATCCATTCTTTTCTTCCTATACCTTCACTCCCTTTCATCTCATTCGTAATGAACATATTGCACCCGCGGTTCACCAAGGCATTGATGAACAATTAAAGGAGATAGAGGCGATTGTTTCCAATCCTGAACCTCCCACGTTTGCGAATACCATCCTTGCTCTTGAGAATAGTGGCGCCCTTCTTGACATGTATAACCTCTTGAGTGCACATACGAATGATGAACTTGAGGAAATTGCACAGGAACTTTCGCCCGTGCTTTCCGAGCATTCGTCTAACATTATGTTAAACGAGGGACTCTATCTCCGCGTGAAGGCGGTGATGGAAGGGGGAATGAGTGACTTGGACGCAGAGGAGCGCATGTTGCTGGAGAAGACTTATGAGAGTTTTGAGCGTGCAGGGGCCAACCTTACGCCTGAGAAGAAGGAACGCTTTCGTGAAATTAAGAAGGAACTTTCGCAACTCACCCTTCAATTTTCACAAAACAATTTGAAGGAAACGAATGACTTCGTCCTTCACATCACCGATGAAGCAGACCTTGCCGGATTGCCTGACTCTCAGAGAGAACAAGCGAAGATGGCGGCGCGCGAGCGTGACCTTGAAGGGTGGGTGTTTACGCTTCACGCACCCAGTTATGTGCCCTTCTTGCAATACGCCGAGAATAGAGCGTTGCGTCAAAAGATGTATGAAGCCTATAACACCAAGTGTACGCATGAGAATCAGCATAATAATTTTGAAATTGTCACACGCCTCGTAAACCTTCGCCGTGAGTTGGCACAACTTTTGGGTTATCCCACTTATGCCAACTATGCCTTGAAGCGCCGAATGGCAGAAACGCCACAAACGGTAAATGCATTATTGGCGCAACTCATTGCCGCATATAAACCCGTGGCACAGAAGGAAGTGGCCGACGTGTTCGCGCTTTCTCCTGACACTCCCCAACCTTGGGATTTTGCATTTTATGCCCACAAACTCCAAAAGCAACGCTACGATATTGACGCAGAAATGTTGCGTCCGTATTTCGAACTCTCGAAGGTGAAGCAAGGTGTTTTTGGGTTAGCAACGCGACTCTACGGCATCACTTTCGTGGAAAATAAGGACATTCCTGTGTATCACGAAGACGTCACAGCATACGACGTATTCGACAAAAATGGCGCTCCTTTGGCCGTGATTTACACGGACTTCCATCCCCGTGCGTCTAAACAGGGAGGTGCTTGGATGACAAGTTATCGTGAGCAATCGGAAGGCGAACGTCCGCACGTGTCCATCGTGATGAATTTTAGCAAACCCACGGATGACAAACCCGCCTTGCTCACACATGGCGAACTCGAAACTTTCCTTCATGAATTTGGTCATGCCCTTCACGGCATTTTTGCCAACACGCGCTTTAAGTCATTGAGTGGCACGAATGTATATTGGGATTTCGTGGAATTACCTTCACAATTTATGGAAAACTATGCGGTGGAGAAAGAATTCCTGCGTACCTTTGCCTTTCATTACGAAACGGGCGAACCCCCTCCTGAAGAACTCATTGCGCGCATCGTAGCGAGTCGCAACTTCAATGCCGCTTATGCTTGCATGCGTCAAGTGTCGTTTGGATTGTTAGATATGGCCTATTATACAATGACCGAACCTTTCAATGCTGACATTCGCATATTTGAGCGCAACGCTTGGCAAGAAGCGCAAATGCTTCCCGCCTTCGAACCCGCTTGTATGACCGTGCAATTTGGGCATATCATGGCAGGCGGATATTCGGCAGGATATTATAGTTACAAATGGGCAGAAGTGCTTGATGCCGACGCATTTGCATTCTTCAAACAACATGGGATATTTAATCAAGAAGTAGCCACCTCTTTCCGTAAAAATATCTTGGAACTCGGAGGCACGAAGCATCCTAAGTTGCTCTATCGCAATTTCCGAGGTCAAGACGCAACGATTCAAGCACTCTTGGAGCGTACGGGAATCGTTATAAATGAAGGTGAATCTCAATAATGAACATCACGAAATATGGATAAACACAAGCAAATAGAATTAGACCGTCGATACCTACGCATGGCGAAGATTTGGTCGGAAAATTCTTATTGTAGTCGCCGTCAGGTGGGTGCGCTTATCGTGAAAGATAAGATGATTATCTCTGATGGTTTTAACGGCACTCCTTCGGGGTTTGAGAACATCTGTGAGGATGAAAACAGTGTGACCAAACCTTACGTCCTTCATGCCGAAGCCAATGCCATCACTAAGATTGCGCGCTCAGGCAACAACTCTGATGGTGCCACACTTTACGTAACGGATAGCCCCTGCATTGAATGTGCAAAACTCATTATTCAAGCAGGCATCAAGCGCGTTATTTACGGACGTGAATACCGTCTTACGGATGGGGTTGACTTGCTCCGCCGTGCAAATATCGAAGTAATTTATCTCAATGAAGAATAGACTTTTACGTTTCATTCCCTTACTCCTTGCAATAGCAATGGTAGTGGGAATATTGATTGGCACTTTCTACTCCAATTATTTTGCTGGGAATAGTAGAACTCTAATTAATACGTCAAGCAATAAACTTTTTGACCTTTTTTATCTTGTTGATGATCAATACGTAGATTCAGTTGATTTGTCAGAATTGGTAGAAAAGTCAATACCCAAAATCCTAAAGGAATTAGACCCGCATTCCACTTATATATCCGCTAAAGATGTAGAAAGTTCCATGCAGGAACTTCAAGGAAGTTTCCAGGGGATTGGTGTGCAATTCACCATTCATGAAGACACCGTTTGCATCCTTAAAATCATTGAATCAGGCCCCGCACAAAAAGTGGGTTTGCAAGCAGGCGACCGCATTGTGACTATTGATGATGAAACCTTCGTGGGCAAGGTTGTGACAAACGAAGAAACCATGAAGCGCTTGAAAGGGCAAGCGGGCACAGAAGTGAAATTAGGAATCAAGCGTAAGGGAGAATCTCAACTTTTGGATTACACCATCAGTCGTGGAAATGTACCCGTAAAGACGGTTGACGCTTCCTACATGGTAAATGATACAACGGGGTATGTCCGCATTTCAACTTTCGGGGATAACACGTATGCCGAATTCCTTTCTGCTCTTGCCCATTTGCGTATGGATGAGTGTACATCTCTTTGGCGGCGATGGGGGGGTTTCGATGTCGACGGTGAAGCTTCTTGAAGACGAGCGCCTTATCGTGTATATCGAGGGACGCAAATCGCCACGTGAGGATTTCTATAGCGATGGTAGAGGTATGTATAAAGACTTGAATCTCATTGTTTTGGTTGATGAGATTTCTGCTTCAGCAAGTGAAATCTTGGCAGGTGCGCTTCAAGATAATGACCGTGCCGTTCTTGTGGGACGCAGAACATTTGGCAAGGGACTTGTCCAAGTGCCCATCGAATTCAATGATGGTTCTATGCTTCGCTTAACCAAATCGCGTTATTACACTCCCTCAGGTCGTTGCCTCCAGAAACCTTACGTTGCTGGTAATGACACGGCGTATGAAGCAGAACTGATAGACCGTGCTTTACATGGTGAATACTATTCGGCAGATAGTATCCGCATTTCAGGTGAAAAATTCACTACTCGCGGAGGTCGCACGGTCTATGGCGGAGGCGGAATCATACCTGACTATTTCATTCCCCGCGATACGGTAGGCATTACTTCCTATTTCCGCGAACTTTTCAGTACAACATTACCCTATGAATTTGCTTTCAAGTTGGTTGATGACAATCGTGCCACTTTTGCCTCATGCGATGACGCGCAAACTTTGGTCGCTTTGCTCAATAGGATGAAAGTTGTTGACAAACTGGTGAATTTTGCGGATAAAAATGGAGTGAAGCGTCGCAACTTGATGGTAAAAACTTCCTATAAGTTAATTGAGCGCGCCCTCTATAGTTATATCATAGACAACGTGTTAGGAGTTACAGAGGCTACGCAATACGAAAATCATACGGATGCCGCAATGCTAAAGGCCGTAGAACTCATACGTGAGGGCAAAGCAAAACCTAAACTTGAGCAATGACGCTGAAGTCAAAATTTTGCTATCGTGAATAGTGTGGCGATGGCGGTGCTCTGACTTTTTTGCGATTTGCTTGGGGCATTCTTCAGCGTGTTCTTTGGATTACATCATAGAATAACCATCTTTGATTATAGCGAAATGTCAAAACAATCCATCAGACGCCTCATTCGCTTGCGTAAATCTCGCCTTACGGCCGACGAGCGTCGTCAACAATCTCATGAAATAATGCGCCTTTTGGAGGACTTGCCTGTCTTCCAAAGGGCGCATGTCATTTTGGTTTATGCTTCTCTTCCCGATGAAGTTGAGACGTTGGATTTCTTGCAGAGGTGGACTAAAAAGAAACAATTACTTCTCCCTGTCGTTAAAGGCGACGTTCTTGAACTTCGAATGTGTACGCAACTTAACAACTTGAAGTGTGGGGAATTGAAAATACTTGAACCACAAAACGAACCACTCTTTACTCAATACGAAACCATTGACTTGGCAATTATTCCTGGAGTGGCATTTACCCTTGATGGGAAAAGATTGGGCCGAGGAAAGGGGTATTATGACAGACTCCTTTCCAATCCAGCATTTCGTGGAGTTTATAAAATAGGTCTCGCTTTTCCATGTCAATTAGTCGCAGACCTTCCCGTTGATCCACACGATGTGCATCTTAATCAAATATTAACTATTACATCTGCAAACTCCATAAGATAAAATCACGCATCGTCCCCTTGCTTTTCCATCTTATTGCGCAGAAAAACCATTAAAAATTTGGCATTATCAATAAACATTATTATCTTTGCACTCGCTTAACAGCAATAAGGTTAGATTCGCTAGCTCAGTAGGTAGAGCATCACACTTTTAATGTGGGGGTCTTGGGTTCGAACCCCAAGCGAATCACCAACAAGGGGAACGTAAAAACGTTCCCTTTTTTATTTGATTTTCAAGCGCATCTTCCTATTTTTTTCTAATGTTGAACGCAAGTATTTGCCTGTTCGGACTCAACGTCTCAATGCCACGACATGTGTACGTGAACGACTACAAGACGCTTACAAGGATTGTAGGTCATTTTTAGAACAGATATTATTGCTTCTATATAACAAAACCCTCAGCAAGCATGTTACGGCACGATATTTTTTGTATTTAGGTAACGTAGAACATTTTGTAAATCACTTTCGTAATGCCCCCGTAGGAGGGCACACTTGCATAACCGCGGGTGAGCAAGGCGAACCTGCGGATTAGGGGTAAGACTATGCTTTTCTATCGGTCCCCGTAGGAGGACCCACAGCACTTGGATATACTATAAGTTGAACTCATTAAGTTGCGTTCTCCTCTGTTGTCTATTCGGACAGTTACCATTGGTTGTTGTGGGTCCTCCTAATAACCCCCTCCGCAAATTCTTTGCTCGTCCCCCTAAACAGGGGGACAAAGACCGATACATTCATTCGCTTGTAGTCAATCACCGCAGGTTCACAGCGTTCCCCCGCGGTTAATCAAGGGGGCCGCACGCATAACTACCAGTTGTTATATCCCATTTTTGTTTGTCTTAGGCAATGGGAACTGTCCGGTAAACGCTTCTATCTCTCATTATAGCAACTTATTCTAATAGTGGAAGTCCCCACAGTTTGCATTATCCCCCTGGAAGGGGATAAATCCATTAGCCCAAGGCAACGCCATGGGTATTGTTGCCGTTGAGATTTGTGCCCTGAAGGTGCAAAAGCAATTAGTAACAACTGGATGTAAAGGCTTTTGCTCTTTGCCTCCCATTGCTCAGCGACCTTTGGTTCAGGCTACATCCTCACAAGAAAGATTTGCGGACACAATGCTTAAAATCCTATCGTGGATTGTCTTAATATTTCGCAAATCCGGGCGCTTCGGCTAAAAATGCCGATTTGCATTCGCCTAAAAAATGTAGTATCTTTGCATTGCAAGAAAGGAGGTTGTACCATGCGTGGTATAACCTCCTTTTAAAGTGCTTGATAATCAGTGTGTATTTTCTGAGATTTCCTAAAAAAAGAACCTGATTTTGTGAAAATTAGCTCAGACTTTGTTAAAATTACCTCTGAGATAGTTGGAAAAATGTCTGAGAGCATTTTTCGGAAGTCGGATAGATTGTTAAATTTTCTTAACAAATGTTAAAGTTTGGGGCGGCTTGTGAATCCAAAATCGCCATCTTTTTTGTCTGAGAATCGTTCCACGCCCACCAACATCCGACTCGCGCTCAAATACGCTACTGGCGGACCATTATTTCACTTTTTCAGCTGAGTTTAAGTGTCGCCAGGTGTGTGTAAATCGCACATAATGAAGATTTTATTGTTATCTCATTTTAGACAAAAGAACATAAGTACATAAAGAATTTTGCTCTTTTGTTCTTCTGTCAAAAAAAATTAGTGTGAGGATTACATACGAGCGAAGCAATGTATGTCTCTGCGTAATCATTCATAAGAGTGTTGTTCAGATATATGTAAAATAGGTCATACCCATAGTAAGGCGACCACCTTTATCTTTGTACACAATATTATATATAATCAAATAAGGGGGGCGAGCGATGAAGGATAGAAGACGCTCCTACAAAAAAAACTCCACCTCTCCCCAAAAACTCCAAGAACTAAAATCTTCGTGTAATCTCTCATTTTTTCTTCTGTTGTTCTTAATTCTGCTACTTTTACTTCTCAAAACTCATCGGTTGGGCCCATAAATTTCTGGAAAATTACATTTTTCTTAAAATTTCTACCAAAAATATTTTGCCGGAATGAATTTCTGTTCTAATTTTGCACTCGCTAACGAAACGAAAGCGGTTAGCGCCACGATCTTTGAAAGATTTTCATAAACTTTTTGTAGAGAAGTACAAGAAACAAACA
>CALCUV010000348.1 GCA_937906765.1 uncultured Prevotella sp. | reverse complement strand
TCGACAGCATGCCCGCACACGCCAAATCATGGGAAACCGTGGCGAAGCAATTTGGTCTTGACCTTCCTTACGAAGAGGTGTTCATGAACGAAGGTCGCACTGGTTTTTCCACGATTAACATGCTCATGCAGCGCACTTACGGTCGTGACGCAACGCAACAGGAAATTGATGATATTTACGAAGCGAAGTGCCAGGAATTTAACAAATTTCCCGAAGCGCCCCAAATGCCAGGCGCTATGGAACTCCTCACCAAACTTCAACGTAAGGGGCTCGCTCTCTACGTTGTAACAGGCAGCGGACAACCTTCGCTCTTGGAGCGCCTGCGCCTGAATTTTCCTGGCGTCTTCCGCCCCGAGCGCATCATCTCCAGCAAAGACGTGAAGCATGGCAAACCTCACCCTGAACCTTATCTCATGGCGCTCGACCGCGCTGGCGTTGAGGCAAACGAAGCAGTAGTTGTAGAAAACGCACCCCTCGGCGTGCGCTCCGCCCGTGCCGCCGGTATCTTCACCATTGCCGTAAACACAGGCCCCCTTCCCAATATAGCCCTCGAAGCCGAAGGTGCCAACATCGTCCTCGCCACTCTTCATGAACTCTGTGAGCAGTGGGAAACCCTCGTTGGGTAACATTCCCTCCCTGTCCCCTCCGTTCTCTTCGCAGCGACAGTGTCGCTGTGCCTCATAATCAAACACGCCTCCCTTTTCCCGCATCGCAGGAAAAGGGAGGCGTGTTTTACGCTTTTATTCTCCCACCCCCAAGTCCGTATTATTCATCAAAATCTCTATGCCCGGTTCGTGAGCAAGAGTGGGAGCGATTTCTGTGGCAAACCAACGGGCGAGTTCGGGATTCGCCTTCACGCTCGTCGTGTTGTTGCAAAAGAAGTTGATGCTGAAATATTCAAAGTGGCGGCGCGCCGTTTCAATATCCTGAAGGATGCGCTCACGCGTATCGCCTTCCGTTCCGCAGAGCAGACAAACGCCCTGAAAATAGCGGGCAACATCCTCCGCCGTGACGCTTTCAGGAACGCCCTTGTTCCATTGGCTGCGAAGGGTGGGGGAGAAGGTCTCGATGCCACATCTGAACTTCACCGTAGCGGGCGCGAAACGCTTTGCAAACTCCGCAAGGCGGTGGCGGTACTTATAGTGCATCTCAAACCAAAGGGTGTGAATCTGCTTCTCTCTCACCACTTCCTTAATCAATGCAATCGTTTCC
>CALCUV010000347.1 GCA_937906765.1 uncultured Prevotella sp. | reverse complement strand
AGCGGTGTCTGCGTAGGTATTGCGGGATTTGGTTATCTTGCAACACGTGACATCGTCGGCAGCATTCTGTTTGCTTTCGGACTCATGGCAGTAATTAATTATCGTTTACGCCTATATACCGGTTTTGCAGGATTCATCAAGCGCAACGAAGTACCCCACTTGATACTTGTACTTCTTGGCAACATTCTCGGTTGCTTGCTCGTTGCACTTTTAGCACGCACCTCTCCTCAACCATTACAAGAAGCCGCACAATCCATTCTTGAAGGGCGTCTTGCTATAGGTCCACTTCGCGGAGGACTTCTTGCAATAGGTTGTGGATTCATCATGACCACGGCAGTCACCTTTGCTCGTAAGGGTAACATTCTCCCCACCCTCTTTGGTGTTCCTCTCTTCATCGTTTGTGGTTTCCCCCACTGTGTTGCAGATGCGTTTTATTACCTCACCGTGCCCACCGACTTTCTCTTTGCGCACACAGGCGAAATTCTTTGCTTTTACATAGCTATTGTATTCGGAAATTTCATTGGATGCAATTTTTATCGCTTAATTACTGGGGCAAGCGCATAATTCAATCTCTTCATATTTAAAAATTGGATTTTCATTCTTCAAGAAGGACTTGTTGGAGAACGAGAATCCAATTTTCATTAACTACTTTCTAACATTGATAAACAAGACAAACGGAGCGCTGATAATGAAATAAATCCAAGACTGCATCAGCACTATTTTTTTTTAATACTTTAGAAGGCAAAACAAAGTCTAATATTCGGCGCACAGTTTGTAACTTAAGCGCTCGGATATTAGACTTTGTTTTTGGCATTTTAAATAATGTCCTTCACATTTGCTGTTAAAGCGAAAACAGAGTGCTTTTCTACAACAACAATCAAGACACTACACGACTCTGTCTATTATAAAAAGGTTGACACATATTATATAATAGAAACTGGATACTCACTTTCTCAACAATGGTACTTATTGATACATGAATATCCAGTTTTCACGTTGTTACAACCAACAAAAATTAATCGTTAGAATAAAAGTGTCTGCACATAGTAAGCAAGCAAACCTGCAAGATAACCTAAGAATGCTACTCCAGTAATAGTGCGAAGATACCAACCGAAACTGATGCGCTCCAATCCCATTACAACAACTCCTGCAGCACTACCTATAATAAGCATTGAACCTCCTACACCAGCACAGTAAGCCAAGAGTTGCCAGAAAATTCCATCACATGCAAAATCACCACCCATACTTGGGTCATACATCCCCATACAGCCTGCTACAAGAGGCACATTGTCAACTATGCTAGAGGCAACACCTATAATTCCCGTAATGAGATACTGATTACCAGAGGCAACATCGTTCAGCCATGTACCAAAAGATGTCAATGCGCCAATCTCTTGAAGCGTTGCTACAGTCATAAGAATCCCCAAGAAGAAGAGAATGGTTGTCATATCAATACGTGAAAGTATGCTTGCTACGCGATATTTAGACGATGTGTTTTTATTACGACCTCGACGGAAGAAAATCTCCGTCACTGTCCATAACACGGAAAGCGCCAATAAAGCACCCATGTAAGGAGGTAAACCTGTGAGCATTTTGAAGACTGGCACAAATACGAGTCCGCTTAACCCCACAACAAATACGGCAGTGCGCTCCTTCTCGGAAAAGTTCTGTGACATATCCTCCGCCTTATGGATGGATTCTGATGTATCATACTTCAATTCTCCTTTCAAAGAATATTGAAGGAGGAACGTAGGAACAATGATGCTCATAATGCTTGGCACAAAGAGACTAAGGAGAACACCCTCGGTTGAAACCAAGTTACGTATCCAAAGCATAATAGTTGTCACATCACCGATAGGCGAAAAGGCGCCTCCTGCATTAGCAGCTAAGATTATTAATGAAGCGTAAATCATGCGTTCCTTGGAATCGGTCACTAATTTGCGCAACACCATAACCATTACAATACTTGTTGTTAAGTTGTCTAACAAAGCTGAGAGGAAGAAGGTAATAAAGGCCACACGCCATAACAACTTACGCTTACTGGAAGTAAGCAACTTGTTACGCACAAAGTTAAAACCGCCGTTGGCATCAATGATTTCAACGATAGTCATTGCCGCCATTAAGAAGAAGAGTATTTCGCAGGCTTCACTCAGATGGTGAAGTAAACTTGCTTGGGCATGTTCCGTAGGATTCACCTCTCCGGTAATGAAAGAATCAAGACCAAGAAAATAACACGTCCAACATGCCACACACATAAAGAGCGCTATCGGCGCCTTATTGATTTTAAGATTGTGCTCTAAGACGATACACAAGTAACCTACAATGAAAATACCAATAATCAATGTTGCGTACATAATCTCTTAGAACTTTACAAATTTCAACAACTCTTCAACTTCACCAACGTTTAAAACACGCACCTCTGTTTGAGGTTCGTACAACAAATCCATGTACTTGTACACTTGTATTACAGCGAAGGTGTTATCCGACGACTTAAGGATGTCTAAACGTATATTGCCTATATCTTTAGAAGAGAACATCTGTGAAACTGGACACTTACCAGTAGCAACAAATTGCTTAATAGCAGAAAGAGTCTCGGCATCATAATGTTTGGTTTTAAATTCTATCTTTGACATAGTAGGCAAGAAATACAAAGCCTTTCCTCCTAAGACATAACAAACAATTGCTACAATAATAGAACCTATGCCAATTCCCAAAAGCATTACTACGGAGTTCTCATCTTCGCCTGCAAGATTAAGAGAATAATAGGTTAAGCCAATACCCAAAAGTAATAAAAGTGTTGATAATACGACATTCTTAACATCCATACGGACTCCCAAATCAGGGTGTGAAAATTCTTTGATTGTATTCATAATTTAATGTAAATAGATAAATAGTTAGTAACTACCAACAGAGACTAGAGCAGGCCTGTTACCCACTCTATTTGCAGACAGTTTTAACCACTTGTAATTTAGAAATAAGAGAACGAACGATAGAGCAGAATTTAAAATTCCACTCTTTAACGTGCACCTTAATAGTACATGAATATTATGAACACTAACGGATAATCTCCCTCAATGCATAGACATAAAAAAGTTTTGCTGTCGTACAAAAGAAGGGAGTTGACGCTGAAAATATGCGCCAAGAACAATGATTAGAAAAGGAAGTTAAGTTTCTTACTCTGCGACCTAAAGATGTGGCAAACGAAGGTATAGAACGACCAGAGTAAGTGCGCACCGTTCGCTCAGAAATTGATTGAGGAATGGTTACACTCTGAACAACTTGAACAGCATAAACATCACTTCCTTTTGATATGTTTGAAATGCCTTGATAGTCTTGTTGTTCACAAGTTTGAGTGGTTGATTCTTGTACAATAACTTCAAATGCCTTGCCATCTGAGTAAGCAAAGCAAACAGGACTATTGAGCAAAACGCTCAATAGCCCCAAAAGCAATGTTATGTACAATTTCTTTTTCATTATGGATAATTTGAAAGTTGGATAGAAGTAAAAATGAAGAGAAGAGTCATCACAAAAAACACCATCAAATACATGGTTGTCAACATTTCTCATTCATTATTCCAACATCTTACCCTCGCGACTTATCATAACTTATTATTTCGCATAACTTACCGCACGTGTTTCGCGAATAACGGTAATCTTAACCTGACCAGGATAAGTCATTTCATCCTGAATGCGCTTTGCAATGTCTGCTGAAAGTTGGTCGATTTGCTTATCATCAATCTTATCTGCACCAACAATTACTCGAAGTTCGCGACCTGCTTGAATAGCATACGTCTTAACCACTCCAGGATAAGACATTGCGATATTTTCAAGATCATTCAGACGCTTAATATAAGCTTCAACAATTTCACGACGAGCACCAGGACGAGCACCGCTGATGGCATCACACACTTGAACGATAGGAGCAATAAGACTTGTCATTTCCATTTCGTCATGGTGAGCGCCGATAGCATTACAAATCTCTGCCTTTTCCTTATACTTCTCAGCCAACTTGGCACCATAAAGTGCGTGTGGGAGTTCGTTTTCTTCATCGGGCACCTTACCTATATCGTGAAGCAAACCTGCGCGCTTTGCCTTCTTAGGATTCAATCCCAATTCTGCAGCCATTACGGCACAAAGATTAGCTGTTTCACGAGCGTGTTGGAGAAGGTTTTGACCATAAGATGAACGATACTTCATCTTACCCACGATACGAATAAGTTCGGGATGAAGACCATGAATACCAAGGTCAATAGCGGTACGCTTACCTGTTTCGATAACTTCTTCATCCACCTGCTTCTTTACCTTCTGCACTACCTCTTCAATACGTGCGGGGTGAATACGTCCGTCAGATATAAGTTGGTGAAGCGCTAAACGACAAACTTCACGACGAACGGGGTCGAAGGCAGAAATTACGATAGCTTCGGGAGTATCATCTACGACAATTTCTACACCAGTTGCTGCTTCGAGAGCGCGAATATTGCGACCTTCACGACCAATGATACGTCCCTTTACTTCGTCGTTATCAATGTGGAAGACAGTAACACTGTTTTCAATGGCAGTTTC
This sequence comes from uncultured Prevotella sp., assembly GCA_937906765.1. Classification (GTDB taxonomy): domain Bacteria; phylum Bacteroidota; class Bacteroidia; order Bacteroidales; family Bacteroidaceae; genus Alloprevotella. The sequence continues at coordinate 10,598 of CALCUV010000347.1, read as the reverse complement.
AGTTGCCGTGCGCTGAATAGTTTGAATAACAATTTTCTTTGCTTCCTTAGAGGCTGTAAGCTTTGCTTCGTCAACAATTTCGTTGATATAAGCCTGTGCATTTGTACGAGCTTCATCCTTCATGGATTCAACGAGGCGTTCCTTTGCTTCTTCAGCTGTAAGACCAGAAAGTTCTTCCAATTTTTCACGCTCTTGGAGTTGCAACTTTTCAAGTTCTTCTTCCTTCTTTTGGATGAGTTGAAGTTGTGTATTTACCTTTGCCTGATTGTTCTCAACTTCCTGCTTACGACGATTGAGTTCATCCTGACGCTGGTTCAAACTGATTTCGCGTTGCTTAAGTTTGTTCTCAGCTTGCGCAATTTTCTGATTACGCTGTTGAACTTCCTTTTCAAGTTCAGCCTTTTTGTTTAAAAACTTCTCCTTAACTTCAAGGAGTTTCTTTTCCTTAATAACCTCCGCTTCCTTGTTAGCATCTGCAAGTGCTTTCTTATATGTCTTTTTCAACACATAACGAAAGAACACATATCCAACGATGCAACCGGCAATGAGGCACACTGATGAAATTATGATTTCAGTAGTCATTACGATAAATTAAATTTATGGTGAGAGTATATCATTACTATCGAAGTAAAAATAACTCTCAACGCGTTAGAGTATAAAGTGTTCGAGAATAAAAAATGCACCAACGATTCATCAACCCTAAGCGAGAGATGATGAATTATTGGTGCGTGAGTGTGTAAGTAAAAAAGGGGGAAATTAAATTTGTGCGTTGGTTTCTGAAAGCGAAAAGCAAGGCGTTGGCAGAAAGGTCGGTATGTATAACCTAACTTCTATGCATCAACAAGCATAACACCATCAGAAGGATTCTTTATTTCAAAACGTCTTCAATTTCCTTGGTGAGTAAGTCAATTGACTTGCTATAAGGTTCTGTGTCTATGTTCTGCTCTAATTGTAAAGACTTCACGGCGAAGTCGAGCAAAGCGATAGACATGTATTTGGCATCCACTTGATTGGGATACGCCGTCTTATATTTATTCAATCGTGCGTTAATCAGCAAAGCCGCCTTACGGAAAATTTCTTCCTGATCGCGACGCACGGTAATCTGTTGCATTTGACTACCGATAAGCAACTGAATAACTAATTTATCACTTACTGCCATATTATTGCGCTGTTACGATTCTATGAATACTCCACAACGGTCGTGAAGCACTATTATTTATACATTAAGCAGCGCGATACACTTATCAACATCGCGCACCAACTTCGCCAAGCGTTGCTTAGCATCTTTCAACTCGCTATCATTGACTTCTATCATCTTAGCGAGTTTAAGGTTGGCGTAATTTTGTTTATGAAGATTTACTTCGGCCTTCATTGCCTCCAACTCGCCCTCTTTTTGCGCCACCAAATCCCAGAGCTCAGTATTTTCTTTCTTGAGCTCTTGATAGGCAAGAATAAGTTGACGAATTCTTGTTTCGAAGGTATGTAATGCCTTTTCTTCCTCCTTAGTCATGTCGTAGGATTGTACCTATTGGTTTCAAACTATTGCAAAGTTAACATTTTTATCTTTTGTAGCAAACAACTGAAACCTTTTTTCTTGAAGAGATACTTCAAAGAAGTGATTTTACTCCTTATTTTTCAACGAAAAACTACTCTTCAGCAGAAGGTTTGGGTTCTTTTTTTGCAAGCATCAAAATATTGTAAACATATTCAGAAAGCCATGCTTCAGAATACCCCAAATTTGCTTGATATTTACGAATGCCCCAACAAGTTTTCATCACAGCATCGTCTTTCCAAGTGTTCTTTGTCAACACGTCATGCACAGATTTTTCTGTCATCCTGCGGAAGGCGTCTTTAAAGAAACTGGGCAAGCGAAATTTCCACTTCATCAAGTTGCCCATCAACATCATGGTGTCTTGAGAAAATGCTTGGAACTGGATAAAATAACCGCGAACGTCATTGATTGTACGGCAATTTTTCTTAATGCTTCCGTCAATTTCTTTAAAGAAACCGTCAGAAATGCCATACATTTCCTGAAGCATTTTCTTACACTTGTTTTTTTCGCCCAATCCAAGTTTGTTATTTACCGTCTGCACCTTCATTGTTTGCTTAAACACACGAAGGTCGGGAAGCATAGCAAGGTTAGAAATACCAAGATTTGCCGCCATAACGGCTTGGTAATACACACGAATGAGCGACATAAAATCTTCCATGCCACCTACACGCCAACCCAATTCTGCTTCTGTCTTTTTCTTTTTGAAAATATCAAATAATCCCATTTTATGAGTCGTTTAATAGTGGAGATTTTTAAATAATATCTCCACATCTGTTAAAATTGGCACAAAATTAACACATCAACGGGGAATATCAAAATTTGCAAGGTAGAAAGTGCAGATTTTAAGTCAATGAAACAGCAGTTTACCAAACTTAAGAACTACTTTTGTTAAATATTATGTGTAACTTCGCACGGATTTAACGTCCCTATCATGTCAGAAAGTTTCCTCACACGCATCATTAATCTGCTCAACCGCGCAAAATCGGATGGGCTCACTTTTGATGCACTTACGTTTCACATGTATAATAGTGAGCAAGACTTTTTTGACAAAAAACCGGAGATGCGCACCATTGCCACGAAGGTAAGAAACATACTTGATGTATACAACACGCATATTATATGCGACGAACAGGGGGCGTATCACCTCAAAAAGGGGATACCCCATCAACTTTCCTTCAATTTTGAAGCGCAAAACGAACAAACCGAACCCGAGATTCTCATTACAGAGGGTACGATTGAAGACGATTCAACCCAGCAACTCCTTTTTGATTTCTTTGAAGAGGATACCAACACCCCACCCAACACAACTTCCACCACATCCCCCTACCCCTTTCCAACGTTATTTGATAACGACCCTGACTTCTATTAACACACCAACCAACTTCTGATTTTCCCTAACACCAATCAGATATAAACGCATCTGATTATCAACACCATAAAACAAATAGAATTTACCTCGAAACTAAGTCTCAAATAATTTTTCTTAAGTCTCACTTAATTTAAATTGTTTGAGACTTAGTTTTTCTTAAAAGTGATTTAATTTTTGTGGGGGTAATCATAGTTCTTTCGAATTGCCAATCCACCTTCATTTTATAGTTCCTAACGCCTACTTAACCTCACGCTCTTGCTTTTGCAACTTTGTTGCAGAAACACATCATCCTATTGTCACACCCAACTTTTCTCCGTAATTTTGCACAAAATTTTAGATACTCACCGCCTTTTTGAAGGCAGAATTAACATTTTTATGAAGCAAAAGCTCCTCATTCTTCCTTTCCTTATGATGACTGGTGCATGTTATGCAACAGCACAAGTGAACCCCAATCACTCTCACGAACATAAAGAAAATAAGGAAGGACACGTGCACACTGAAAACTGCTCACACACAACAACCCAACAAAAACAAACTGAGCATGTGCACACAGAAAATTGTTCGCACAATCCCCCTCCTAAAAAGCAAGAAACTCACGTTCACACGGAAAATTGTAGCCACGGACACGACCATAATCATGACCTTGAAGAACTTGAGGGCGAACTTGGCACGGCAACAGTAACCGCTAAGCGCAAGGGCGTTTATAAAGACTGGCGTTCAACGGAAAAGGTGGATATGATTACCAGTTCCGAACTTCTTCGTTGCGCTTGTTGCAATCTCGGTGAAAGTTTCCAGACAAATGCTGCCGTAGATGTGAGTTATTCAGATGCCGCAACGGGGGCCAAGCAAATCAAATTATTAGGTCTTGCAGGCACTTACGTACAGATGCTCACTGAAAATATGCCCAATTTCCGCAATGCCGCTCAACCCTATGGTTTAGGTTATATCCCTGGTTCATGGATGGAAAACATTAGCGTTTCTAAGGGTACGGCGAGCGTTAAAAACGGTTTTGAAGCCGTGACTGGGCAAATCAATGTGGAATATCTCAAGCCCACCGCCGCAGATGCCTCGCCCCTCTCATTTAATATTTATGGCGACATTGATAGCAAGTTAGAAGTAAACCTTGCCAGCATGCATAAATTAAAGGGACATTGGAGCACTGGCATTCTTGCGCATGCTGAGAAAGCGCTTGAAATGCATGATGACAACAACGACGGATTTGCCGACATGCCCCAGATGAAACAATTCAACCTCATGAACCGTTGGCATTACGATGGTCATGACAAGAATTTCCAATTTGGCTTCAAAGCCTTGGGTGAAGACCGTCAGAGTGGACAACTTGCCAAGGCTGTAAACTCGGGTGAAGAGCGCTACCACATTGGTGTAGAAACCAATCGTTATGAAGCCTATGCAAAGGGGGCGATTGGCATCAATCACGACCGCAATTCAAACATCGCATATATCCTTTCGGGTTCATGGCACCATCAAGACGCTGTTTATGGTCACAAGGCGTATGATGTGAAGCAAACATCAGGGTATGGTTCACTCATTTATGAATCAGACTTTGGCGCGCACCACAATCTTTCTGTAGGGTTAAACTTTACACACGACGACTTTTCTCGTAAAACCGACCTTATGGGCGTTAACACCCTCACAAAATCAAAGACACACGAAACTGTTGGCGGTGCATACGCACAATATACTTATAAATTGAGCGACGACTTTACCGCTATGGGAGGTCTTAGAGTGGACAACAGCAATCTTCACGGCACATTCGTCACTCCTCGTGCACACATTAAGTGGTCGCCCTCATTCTTTGCTCACTTCCGCCTTTCTGCAGGTAAGGGTTATCGCACAACGCACATCCTTGACGAAAACAATTTCCTCCTCGCCGGGTCACGCCAAATGATTATCGTTGACAACATTGACACACAAGAGGAAGCATGGAACTTTGGTGCCTCAGGTCAGTTCAAGATTCCCGTTGGCGAGAAAATCTTGAACCTCGATGTGGAATATTATTACACAGACTTCGTAAAGCAAGTGGTGTGCGACATGGACAACAACGCTCACGAAGTACAGTTCTACAATCTCGATGGCGATAGTTACTCTCATGTCATTCAGGCAGAAGCAACTTACGAACTTCTTCCCCGCTTGAACCTCACCGCTGCTTATCGCCACACCATTTCAAAGACCACCTACAAAGATCTTGGCACCCTTGACAAACCCCTTACGAGCAAATATAAAGCATTGCTTACCGCTGGTTATGAAACTAAGGGTAAAAACAAATGGCAATTTGACCTCACATCTCACCTCAACGGTGGCGGACGCATGCCTAATGCATATTTGAATACTGACGGCACTCAGTCATGGAAGGAAACCTATGACGCATTCTTCCAACTCAGTGCACAGATTACGAAGAATGTTGGCAAATGGGCATTTTACGTAGGCGGAGAAAACCTCACTAACTATAAGCAAGAAAATGCCATCATCAATGCCACAAATCCTTGGGGTAAGGAATTTGACCCCACAATGGTTTACGGTCCTATGCACGGTTGCAAATTCTATGCTGGTTTGAGATTTAAACTTTAAGTTATTAAATCTCCATTCTGTAGGTTCTTAATTATATAAACAAAGAAACGGGTATATCAGTTTATCACTGACACACCCGTTTCTTTTTTTGTTTTCAAAATATTGGCGTATTATTTCTTCAACTAACCAATCAAAGAGAAGCGCAAAAGGAGTTCATCCTCAAGCAATTTAATGCGTTTATCCTTTATTGCTATAACCCCTTCGCTAACCAAAGCAGAGATTGTTCGGATAGAATTACTTGTTGTCATATTTGAATAATCAGCCAATTCCTGACGCGTAATATCCAAATCAATATATCCCTCTAAATCAACTCCAAAAGTATCGCGAATCGTAAGCAAAGATTCAGCCATTCGTCCACGAATATGTTTCTGTGTAAGACTTACCATACGCTTATCAGAAATACCTAAATCCGTTGCCAATTCTTTCACAAAGAAACTCAACACCGCAGGACATTTCGCCATCACGACTTGAAGCAAATTCATGGGGATTCTGCAAAGGGTTGTTTTGCCAAAAGCGGCAGCCCCAGTCACATAAGGTTCATGAGCCAATGAGGCACGATAACCAAAGAAACTGCCTATTCCGAGCATGCGCATAATTTGGCAACGCCCACAAACACCTTCACGATAAACCTTTACCGCCCCTTCAACTACGAGATAAAGATGATTCGGAGACTCACCTTCACGATAAATGATTTCATGACGCTTAAATTCCACCATTTCTGCCGAACGCTCCAACATACGGCGCTCTTCGTCAGGCAAAAGATTTAACAGAGGAGATAATAAATTAATAGTTTCGCTTCCAACAGTATTAAATTGATTCATATGTCTTTAAAGTCAGTTTTTCACAGAAAGAATTTAGTTAAGTAGTTTGTCTAGTCATTTCATGATTTGTGTTCTACAACATAAATCTCGGCAAATGTAATGCGGATTTTCGATGTAACCAAGCATATTTCAAAAATGTTTACTTTACATAGCAAATTTCACACAAATGTTTTTGAAAAGTATGGGGGAATTAAGAAGTTCAAGCGCCATCCATATAACCTTTGAAAGTACAACTAATTTACCATTATCTGCAAATTAATTGCAACCCGTCACACCGATAAATGAACAACCCATTAAGTCCTTCAACTCTTATTGTATTGGCAACTTACGTTAGCACTAAATAAACGAATAAAAACCACTCTAATTCGGAGATTCGATGCCTTAATTACCTTCAGAAATACTCGTTTTATGCAGAAATGTTTAAATTTCTAAAAAAAAACTTTTTAGATACACAAATAATATTTATTTTTGGGGGTGAATTGTAAACAGCAATTATCAAAACCATAAAAAACTATATTCATGGCGTACTTAAAATTTGACAGAACGCAGATGACGAATCTTCAAGACTCACTCTTCAAGGAGTTCTTGATTACGAATCAGTCAGGAGCGTATTGTTCCACCACTTTGGTAGGGTGTAACATTCGTAAGTACCATGGTCTTTTGGTAGGTCCAGTGCCTGCTATTGACGATGAAAACCACGTATTGCTCTCTTCACTTGACGAGACGGTTATTCAGCATGGTGCAGAATTTAATCTTGGTTTACACAAGTATCAGGGTGAAAACTATAGTCCTAAGGGACACAAGTACATCGTAAGTTTTGAATGGGACAAGGTGCCTACTTGGACATACCGCATCGGCGGCGTATTGTTGAAGAAGGAAATTTGCTTCCGCTCTGACCACTTCCGTTTGTACATCCGTTACACTTTGCTTGAAGCTCACTCTGCTACGACACTCCGCCTGAAACCTTATTTGGCATTCAGAAGCGTGCGTCATTGGACTCAAGAAAACGGTAAGGCAAACACAGCTTACCAACCTATTGAGAATGGTTTGAAGATGTGCCTCTATGAAGGTTATCCCGAATTGTTCATGCAGACGGATACGCCTTGCACATACCACCATGATCCTAATTGGTATAAGGGTTTAGATTATCCGAAGGAACGCGAACGCGGATACTACTCTTCTGAAGACCTCCTCGTGCCTGGTTACTTGGAAATGCCCATCAAGAAGGGTGAAAGCATTATCTTCACCGCTTCGCTTCGTGAAAAGGAACCTGCGCTTTTGAAGCCCCTCATGGAAGAAGAAATGGCAAAGGCTGCTCCTCACGATAGCCTCTACCACTGCCTCGTACATGCGGCTCATCAATTCCGCGTGCAGAAAGAAGGTGAAGAATACATCCTTGCAGGTTATCCTTGGTTCAAGAGTCGTGCTCGCGACCTCTTTATTTCACTTCCAGGATTAACACTTTCAATTGGCGAAATCGAAGCGTTCGAGACTTATATGAGTACCGCAGAAAAGGCGCTTCGCAACCTTATTAATAATGAACCCATCAGTGTTGACATCCATGAAATGGAGCAACCCGACACTGTGCTTTGGGCAATTTGGTGTATTCAGCAATATGGTAAATATGTAGGTCGTCCAAAGTGTTACGAAAAGTATGGTGCATTGCTCAAGGATCTTGTGAAGTACTTGATGAATGGCGGTCACTCAAACCTCTTCCTCCACGACAACGGATTGCTCTATAGCAACGGACGCGATAAGGCGGTGACTTGGATGAACTCTACTTACAATGGTCGTCCCATTACGCCTCGTTCGGGTTACATTGTTGAGTTCAATGCTTTGTGGTACAACGCCATTAAGTTCTACCAGCAGATGTTGAGCGAAACTCCTGGACCTGAAAACGAAATCTATGCTGCAGAGTGTGAAGAATTGGCTCAGAAGTTGCAACAATCATTTAAGAATGTATTCCTCAATGAGCATGGTTACCTTCTTGACTATGTAGATGGTCAAATGCAGGATTGGAGCGTTCGCCCGAACCAAATCTTTGCAATCGCCCTTGACTTCTCACCGCTTGATATTAAGGAACGCAAACGCGTACTTGACATTTGCACTCGTGAATTGGTAACTCCAAAGGGTGTACGCTCACTCTCTCCAAAGAGTGGTGGTTACAATCCGCTCTACGTAGGTCAGCAGACACAACGCGACTTTGCTTACCACAACGGTACGGCGTGGCCCTGGCTCACAGGTTTCTACCTTGAAGCATACTTGCGTATATATAAGATGAGTGGTGTAAACTTTATCGAACGTCAATTGATTGGTTTCGAAGAAGAACTCTTCTATCACTGCGTAGGTACAATTCCCGAACTCTTTGATGGTAATCCCAGATTCTCCGGACGTGGTGCTATTTCATTTGCAATGAATGTGAGCGGACTTTTGCGCGCCATCAACATTCTTGACAAATACACACGCGAATAATACAGAGCGTCGCTATCATCCATCAAAATTCAAAAGTGACGTTAATCACACATATATTATAATAGATTATAAACACACCTCTGCAACTTGCTTGTTGCAGGTTGCGGAGGTAAAACATAAGAAACCATGAAAGTATTAATGTTCGGTTGGGAATTTCCTCCTCACATCTTAGGTGGTCTTGGTACAGCCAGTTATGGTTTAACCAAGGGATTATCCCTTCAGTCCGACATGGAAATTACCTTCTGTCTGCCTAAACCTTGGGGTGATGAAGACAAGAGTTTCATGAATATCATTGGTATGAATGAAACTCCCGTAGTTTGGAAGGACGTGAGTTGGGAATATGTAAAAGAACGCATCGGTCATAAGTGCGACCCCCAAACTTACTTCGACCTCCGCGACCATATCTATGCAGACTTTAGTTATCGCTATACAGATGACTTAGGTTGTATCAACTTCTCAGGTAGATATCCCGACAATCTCCACGAGGAAATTAATAACTACTCGATTGTAGCAGGTGTTATTGCACGTCAGCAGCAGTATGACATTATTCATGCTCATGACTGGTTGACTTACCCCGCAGGTATTCATGCAAAGAACATTTCTGGAAAGCCCTTAGTAATCCACGTTCACGCTACAGACTTCGACCGCTCAAGAGGTAATGTAAACCCCACGGTGTATAGCATCGAAAAGGACGGTATGGACAATGCAGACTGCATCATGTGTGTATCTGAACTCACACGTCAAACGGTTATTAAGCATTACCATCAAGATCCAGCAAAGTGTGTAACAATGCACAATGCCGTTTATCCATTGGAACCCGAAATTCAGGAAATCATCAAGAAGGGTCGCACCAAGAAGGACAACAATGAAAAGGTGGTTACCTTCCTTGGACGTATCACCATGCAGAAGGGTCCTGAATACTTTGTAGAAGCGGCTGCCTTGGTATTGAAGCGTACTCGCAACATCCGTTTCGTGATGGCCGGTTCGGGCGACAAGCTGGAAGAAATGATTCACCTGGCTGCTGCCCGTGGCATTGCCGACCGCTTCCACTTCCCTGGATTCCAGCGTGGCAAGCAGGTGTACGAAGCCTATAAGAACAGTGATGTATTCGTAATGCCTTCGGTTTCAGAACCTTTCGGTATTGCACCACTCGAAGCCATGCAGTGCGGTACACCTTCCATCATCTCCAAGCAATCGGGTTGTGGTGAAATCCTTACCAACGTTATCAAGGTAGACTATTGGGATATCAACGCCATGGCCGACGCCATTTACTCTATCTGCACCAATCCTTCGCTCTTCAAGTACTTGCAGGAAGAAGGTATCAAGGAAGTGGATGGCATTACTTGGGAAAAGGTAGGCTTGAAACATCGTGCCATTTATGATGAATTAATTAGAAACAACCGGTAAACAATAAATAAGAAAAAGATATGAAAACAATTTGTTTATATTTCGAGATACATCAAATCATCCATCTGAAACGCTATCGTTGCTTTGACATCGGTCGCGACCACTATTACTACGATGATTATGAAAACGAACGCAGCATTACCGAAATTGCTGAACGTTCTTACATTCCTTCGCTCACTACTTTGATTGATATGGCGAAGAGCAACAATGGTGCCTTCAAGGTTGCTTTGTCTCTCTCGGGCGTAGGTTTGGAACAATTGGAAATTTATGCTCCACGTGTAATTGAACTGTTGCACGAATTGAATGATACCGGTTGTTGTGAATTCCTTTGCGAACCTTATTCTCACGGCCTCTCGGCTTTGGCCAACGAAGAATGCTTCCGCGAAGA
>CALCUV010000346.1 GCA_937906765.1 uncultured Prevotella sp. | reverse complement strand
ATGCTTATAGGACCTATCTTTATTCAGCAACATATAATAAAACTTTATAACTATGAAATTAACAATTGACGACGTTCGCAGCCGCTTTATCAAGCACTTCGATGGTGAAACCGGAAGTGTTTACGCATCTCCCGGCCGTATCAATCTTATTGGTGAACACACCGACTACAATAATGGCTTCGTATTTCCCGGAGCAGTAGAGCAAGGCATGATTGCAGAAATCAAGCCCAATGGCACACGCAATGTACGCGCCTACTCTATCGACTTGAAGGACTATGTAGAGTTCAATCTCGACGACGAGGCAGGTCCCAAGGCTACTTGGGCACGCTACATCTTCGGTGTTTGCCGCGAGATGATGGCACTTGGTGTTCCTGTTGAAGGTTTCAACACTGCATTTGCAGGCGATGTGCCCCTCGGTGCCGGTATGTCTTCTTCTGCTGCACTCGAAAGCACCTATGCTTTTGCGCTCAACGACCTTTGGGGCGACAATAAGATTGAGAAGATGGAGTTGGCACGTGTTGGTCAGCGCACAGAGCACAAGTATGTAGGTTGCAACTGCGGTATCATGGACCAATTTGCTTCTGTACACGGAAGAAAGGGTAGCCTCATGCGTCTTGACTGCCGTAGCGGTGAATTTGAATACTTCCCCTGGAATCCCAAGGGTTATCAGCTCATCCTCGTTAACAGCTGCGTAAAGCACGAACTCGCAGGTTCTCCTTACAACGAACGTCGCCTCCAGTGCGAACACGTTGCAGAAATCATCGCTAAGAAGCACCCTGAAGTTACTTCTCTCCGCGATGCCAACTACGACATGCTCGAAGAAGTGAAGGCAGAAATTACTGCTGACGAATACAAGCGTGCTCGCTACGTAATCGGTGAAGTTGTTCGCGTACTCACAGTTTGTGACGCTCTCCAGAAAGACGACTACGAAACTGTAGGTCAGATGATGTACGAAACTCACTACGGCCTTTCTAAGGAATACGAAGTAAGTTGCGAAGAACTTGACTTCCTCAATGAAATCGCTAAGGAAGAAGGCGTAACTGGTTCTCGCATCATGGGCGGTGGTTTCGGTGGTTGCACAATCAACCTCGTTGCAGACGAACTCGTTGACAACTTCAAGAAGGTTGTTGCAGAAAAGTTCGAAGCTAAGTATGGCAAGAAGCCCATCATTATCGACGTTGTTATTGGCGACGGTTCACGTAAACTCTGCTAATACGTGAATAGAAATAAATGAAGAAGAGTGTATGCCCAAGGGTATACACTCTTTTTATGTTTCAACCTTTAATCTTCAATTGAAAGAATGGAGATTAAGAGAGATTGAGGGAGAAGATTGTTTCTAATATTTGTGAGAGGTTGAGGAAATCTCTTCTTCAGTTATCTGTTTGGTGTCAATTTTTCTCCATGCGTATGCGATATAAGCCAATACGAAGGGGATGATTGCAGAAACAATGGTCATGGTGAAAAGTGTGGTTTCACTTGCCGAACTGTTCGCAATGCAGAGCGAACTATTGGTATGTACGGTTGAGGGATAAAAGGCTGTGTTGTTGAAACCAGCAATGACAAGGAGATTCATGACGGGTAACACTGTGCCAAGACCTGCAAACCAAATGCCCTTCACGAAAGTTGGAGAGAGAATCGTGCGAATGATACCAAAGATAACACATACGACTCCGGTGATAAAGAGGGCACTCACTAAGGGATAAGTCATGAAGTTAGTTAAGTACTTATATGACGTAAGCATGAACGTTTCTGTGTCAGAAACATAATGTAACCCGTCTTTTAAGAGCAGATGTACTACGAAACTAACGAAGCACAAGAGGAAGGGAATCGTGTTAAGGAGCACGGATTTACGAAGTCGCTTCGTTACATCTTCATGATTAACATTATTAATAAGATAAAGTGCGCCGAGAATGCGTGCCAAGAACATGACGCTCAGTCCTAAGACAATATTCCAAATATTGCCAAGCGCTTCAAAACCGTAAAGTTGCCCTTCCCATGTGCTTATGACTGGGGTTAATGAATCGGTGATAGCATCTTTATTGACATTGAAGGGTGCTCCTCCAAAGAGTGTGCCAACCGCTATGCCAAGGAGTAATGGCGAGAGCCATCCGGTAATGACAAGCAAGTAACGGTAAGTTTGCTTCCCAAGAAAATTGCCCGACTTGGATTGGAATTCATAACTGACAGCCTGCACCACGAAGGTGAGCAGGATAAGCGACCACACACCATATGCGCCACCGAAACTAGTGCTATAAAACAAGGGGAATGAGGCAAAGAAGGCGCCACCAAAGGTGACTAAGGTGGTGAATGTGAATTCCCATTTGCGACCTGTTGAATTGATAATAAGTTGGCGTTCTATTTCAGTTTTGCCTTGAGATAGAATCAGCGAATTTGCCCCTTGAACGAAGAGGAGAAATACGAGCAATCCGCCTAATAGAGATAAAACCAACCACCAATAATGTTGAAGAAGTGATAACATAAGTTGCAAGGTTTGAGGTTTAAAGGGTATGAGGGTATGAGGGTATGAGGTTGTAAGGTTTAAAGGGTATGAGGTTGTAAGGTTATGAGGACTTGGTGCTACGGCTACAACTCATTTCCAAAAACAAGATTTTCTTTTTTTAAAAGCATGATAATCTATCTTCTAAAGCATGTTAATCATTTGTCTGCAATCCCTTTATGGCGTTACACATAATTCTTACCTCTGCGATAAGGAGAATGGTGAATAACACGAGGAAGATGAAGAATGTGGTCATCACAGCGCCCACGGGCAGATTTGAAATTGCTGCATTAACGGGCAATAAATCCTGAATTGCCCAGGGTTGACGCCCTACTTCAGCAACAATCCATCCGCACTGACCTGCGAGATACACAAAGGGGACACTCCAAAGGGCAAGATGTTGCAACCATTTAGTTGCCTGCAATTTATTTTTATAGGCATAGAATGCAACAAGGATGAGCACCCCGAAAAGCAACATGCCACTACCAACCATTATGCGGAATGCCCAATAGATGAGGGGCACAGGGGGCGTTAATTGTTCAATAGATTCTAGCATGCCATAACCAAAATAGGGCATTTCGTTCTCAAGTTTTGGGAGCAATACGGATGCTGAATCGGGATTTGTCTTGCGCAATGCGCGATATTGCTTGAAAGTTGCAACACCTTCTTTTCCATTGTTAATCTTCTCGGTTGCCGGCATG
>CALCUV010000345.1 GCA_937906765.1 uncultured Prevotella sp. | reverse complement strand
ATCAAAATCACTGTCTTGTTCTTCATCTTGATGTTGTTTTTTGGGGTTGAAAAATAAATGGGGTTAATACTATTCTTTGTTGAAATGGAAGCCGTAGCGTTCCTGAAACATTGCGTCGATGTGGTCGGGCACTCGGTCTTCGCGCTGCTGATTGATGGTCAGCAGGTCGGTGTAGTAGTTTAGTGCCGTAAGAAATTTACGGTCGTTTGGTACGCTGCCACCCTCGATGCCGAACCGCTGCTGTGCGTATTGCAATTCGCAGACAAGGCGGTGGTTGTGGGTGAACTCTTCCGTATTGCCCCACACAAGGAGCATGGCGCAGATAATGGCACACGTTTCAGTAGATACGATGGGGATGCCTGCCGCGAGTGCTGACTGGTACATCGCCCATCGTTCTTTATATTCAGAGGTTTCAAAGATGCTGTTCATATTCACGCATACTCATATCTCTCCTTTAGGTCAAATCCCAATTCCTGTGCCTTCTGCTGCATCATCTGGATGTTGCGGAAGGGGTTGATGTGCACCTCCTTGTGGCAATGGTGGCAGAGCATGATGCTGTTGCGTATGCTTTGCTTGAGCTCAGGGAAACGTGCCCACGGCAGTATGTGGTGGAGTTCCATATCTTTGTATGGGAATTCCTCGCCGCACATGGGGCATCGGTGCTGCTGTCGCTCATAGAGCTTCAGCTTGTTTTCCATTATATGCTCCTTGACGTATGCGCCAGGGTGATCACGCTTCTGGCGTCGCTTCAGACTGACGTTGCTCACATAGAAGTATATGCCCGCAATCTTTATGCAGTGCTTCCATGCCTTGCGCCATCTCGCCATCGTCTTATTCCCTGCCTCGTATGGTGGGTTGATGATGGTTACGTTTGAGTTGTAGATAGTGTTCATAGTTCGTAGATATACTCTTTTATTTTGTTGATATATTCAGGAAATTCTGGTATAGGATATTTGTCGCTCTCCAGCTGTGCTATCTGCTGCTTCACGTCACCGATACGTTGCTCATGGTCTGCCTGGGCAAATCCGAACAGGTCGCCATCGGGTGTGATGTTCTACAACTGCTTCAGTTTGATGTTGCGCGACTTTAGCATTGCTTGCCGTCGGTGTTCGTGCCACTCATCGCCAAGCATGATGTCGGCTGGTCCATGCCACAACTCCACCCGTCGGCGTGGATTAGCCACCTTAACCCTTGCCGCCAGATATTCAAAGAACCACATCCACCGCGCCACGAAGTCGGGTGTCATGCCACTGCGATAATATACCACGTCGTCAATGTGGGTGTAGTTCTCGGCTGTGCTGACTGCTATCTTTACAATGCACTGCTTCATAGTTCGTTATCGTTAAAGTTCCCGTTCCCGTTTTACCCCCGACATAAAACGGGGGTACTTCTCTATATCTCGCATCTTGTTGTGCTGCTTGGCTATGAGGCGAGCACGCTGCTTGAGTGAGCCATAGATGGCGGTCACGGCGATGTTGCTGTCTTCTATCCTTTGGCAGAACCAATCGACTGCCTCCATTGCGGTGTCCATGCTGCGCTCTTTGCCAAACGAGAAGAGGTAGCGCAGCCAGTCTGCCAGCTTCTCGGTCTTGCTCAGCGTGTAAGCCACGAGCTCGGAGCGGTCACCCGTTTGGTAGAAGCGTTGCAGTATCTCTGCCTCGTACATCTTGCTTTCGAGTCGCTGCGTCACATTCTCCTTCTTGGTGATGTATGCCCTGTCAGCAAACTCGCGTCCCCATTCGCTCTTGGTCTGTAGGAGGTATCCTCCATCATCGGTGCGCACCACCACCAGATTATCGGGTATCTGAAAGGGGCTGATGCCGTGAAGGACAGCAAACATGAGTCGGTTGGCTGAGATTACACGCCGTTTCTTATCTATATACACCGCAAACTGGTAGTTGCGACTCTTTCTGCCTACGAGGGAGGGTCTAACCTTGAAGCCGAATTTGTTGGCTATGTAGTACCCCTCCACGTCAGCGTAATAGGGCATCCCCACTATTGGCGTGAGTTGCGAGATGTCCACCCTCTCCTTGGGTGTCCTGGGTCTCTTGTATAGTCCGTCTTTACCCTCCGTGCTCTGGTTTTGGTTCAGCCACTCCAGCACCTTGCTCATCACGGTGGAGCGCATGCGCACCCGTCTGCCGTCCACATTCTTCTCGCCCACCCACCTGCCACGCTTGTGCCTGTTGTCGGTTCCGCGTGAAGATTCGTCCCAATATATACAGCCTTTGTTCATGATGGTAATTGACAATTTATTTTTCGTCTTTTATTTCCTTCAGATAGTGCGATTTTGCTTCACTTAATCCTGCTAATAATTGGCATATAGCATCACCCTCTTTGTAGCATTCTTTTCTCAGTGAACATCGATGGCACTCACTTATTTCATCACTTATATTTGGTACCAGGGCATATTGCTTGCCCTTGTACTCGTAGATTTGAGGTTCTAAGGGTGTTAATTGAGGTTCATACTCAAACAGCATCACCACTCCCTTTTTGATTCTTACCGCAAGGTCTTGCGCTATTTCCACATCGCCTTCCTCTGCCACATAATCAGTGAGGGCATCCACCAACACATCCTTCTGCTCGTCAGTCAGTTTGTTTGACTTGATATTTATTGATACTTCCATAGTCCGTTTACTTTTTACTTTTTACTTATTACTTTTTTTCTTTTTTCTGCCTGTTCAGAAAAGAAGAAAAAGCCCCCACCCTCGGTGAAAATTCAATACAACTAATAAATACATCACACGACGCTCCTTTGCGCCGATTTTAAGTTTTGAATAAATGAGTGATGGTGAGGGTGGGGGAGATTTTAATAACAAAAGGAGCAACCGATTTGCTCAGTTGCTCCCTTCGTTGGGTTAATAATGTTTATTCCTTGAATTTCCAGCGATAGCCTTTGTAAAAGTGGGTCATAGTGTCTTTATTGCAACACAGACGGATTGATGTCGAGTCGCCGTTTACATATCTCGCCGCTTCTTTCATAGAGGGGAAAGTTCTGATAAGGTGCCCGTCCATACTCAACTGCTCAACTGGTTTGCCGAGTGCTATTGCTACACGTTTTGTTCTGCCATTATAAGACAAGTTATATAAGCATGTGCACCATTCAAGATTTTCAACGCGATTATCGTCCCTCCGCTCATTTTTATGATTTATCTGTGGTAAGTTGTCAGGGTTAAGAATAAACGCCTGAGCAACCAGCCTGTGTATTAGAAAGTTCTTGACGGTCTTTTCTTCTTTTCTGTACACAAACGCCATATAACCATTCGGATAAGCGAAAGTAGCAATCAATCTACCTTTATATCTGCGAGGACTGATGTCTCCCCAACGATTTAGAGCGTACACTACACGGTCAACGCTTCTGATACGTCCGAGAT
>CALCUV010000344.1 GCA_937906765.1 uncultured Prevotella sp. | reverse complement strand
CCATCGAGGTTGACACATCCTTTAACCCTTTCAACACGGGAAGTGAGGGATATGAGCGAAAGGAGCGCTCAGAGAAGACTTGGAGCGCACCGACGAGTGCGCCGAGAGAGTGGAAAAGCATTTATGACACGCTCATTCCGCAACAAGAGGATGAACCCTTGGAGGAACAAACATCGTTGCTCTCCGCCTTAGGTCTTGACAATGACAAATTATGGGAGAAAGGTTGTGCAGACGTGCTTCAAGTGCGTGGGCGTTATGTGATTACGCAAACACAGAAAGGGTTGTTAATCGTTGACCAACACCGCGCACACGTACGTATATTATATGAGCAATACATGAAGCAGTTTGCTACGGAGCGCAGTATCTCACAAATGCTCTTGCTCCCCTTGCTTGTGCAACTTTCACCTAAAGAAATGGCTGTGCTGTCCATCATCAACGAAGAACTTGAAGGCGCAGGATTTGAACTGAGTCCACTCGGAGGAGGCGATTATCAAATCCTTGCCGTACCAGCAGGCACTGAGAATGCACACCCTGAGCAGATTTTGATGGAACTTCTCAGTTCCGACCTCTCTACAGAGAACCTCAAGGAGCGCATTACTCACACCATAGCCAACGTGTTATCTCAGCGTTCCTCCATTGCCTATGGGCAATACCTCAGTCAGGCAGAATGCACCGACCTACTCGACCATCTGTTTGAACTCTCAACGTCAACATTCACACCCAATGGGCAGCGCATCTACACCGTAATGACAGACTCAGAATTGACACAAGCTTTCAATTAAAGGGAACAAAGTGCATCATCGACTTCACGCAGTTGATGACGCGCGTTAACGACACAATCATAGGAGGTACCTTTGTTGGTATCTCCTTTTCATTTATACGAACTTCTGAGAGCGGTAAAATTTTGATAACAACAACAATAGACGCCCCTATTCCAATCTCTCATCACAAACATAAAATCAGCATCAGAATAAAAACTTAAATAGGACAAACAATTTGAGACTTTGCACGTCCTATTTGGGTACTTAGGAACGCTTAAAATAGACATTGTTTCAAGAATAAGAATTTGCAAAGAGGAAACACGTATAATTTGAAGAAACAAATCAGATTGCTTAACACCCGCAAGACAAGGACAGATTCTTAAATCCGACGTAAGTATCCCACAAAAAAATCAAAATGCCACTTTATTACAAATCTTGAGTTTTAAACCAAATATGCTTACATTTTGATATGCAAATAATGCAAATTCAACCAAACAACCACGCATCTTCTTACGTTTTGCTACTATCAAACTGAAAATTGCGTACGGAAGAAGTTGACAAAAATGTCAGAAATGTCGGTTTCCAAAATTCATTTTGCTCAAATATTCACAAATATGCCTTTCTCGTGCAATCATTCGGCACATAAAAAACTTTAATGTGCAATTCTAAAAAAAATATAAAATCTCTTTGTAATCTAAGATTTCTTCAATAACTTTGCGGTCAACCATGTATATATTATAATTAACGTTATATAAACATTTCTAACAATGGCAAACGAAAAAAGAGTTTACACCTTCGGTAATGGTGAAGCTGAAGGACGTGCTGACATGCGTAACACGCTTGGCGGTAAGGGTGCGAACCTCGCAGAAATGAACCTCATCGGTGTTCCTGTTCCTCCCGGTTTCACTATCACTACAGATTGCTGTAACGAATACTACGAAGTAGGTAAGGACAAGATGGTTGAAATCCTCAAGAGCGACGTTGAAAAGGCAATCAACCACGTTGAAGTTTTGATGAACAGCAAATTCGGCGACATCGAAAACCCCTTGCTCGTATCAGTACGCTCAGGTGCACGCGCTTCAATGCCCGGTATGATGGATACTATTCTTAACCTCGGTTTGAACGACGATGTAGTTGCAGGTATCATTCGCAAGACTGGTAACGCTCGTTTCGCTTGGGACTCTTACCGTCGTTTCGTTCAGATGTACGGTGACGTAGTATTGGGCATGAAGCCGGTGA
>CALCUV010000343.1 GCA_937906765.1 uncultured Prevotella sp. | reverse complement strand
TCTTCTCCGAAACATACTCGGGAGTTCTTCTGGCTATACCTGTGCCCCTTTCGCGGGCTGATAACAATATCTCTTCGCAGATTTCGTCTGCATATTTCACGTGGCTGCTGTCTGCCACAAGTACATCAATGTGCATATGTCGCAATATTATCAGAAACCGCACTCGTGCAGTTTCATAATTATTCTCTTGTTTTTTAACGGAATGCCCACCCTGGGTGGGAGTCGATAGGAACCCTAACGGCAAGACAAACCGAGATTGTCAATTGCAGATTGGGAGGGAAATGCTTCGAGAGCCCCTCCTAAATTCGGACTAATATGTTCCTTAAAATGATCATAATGGCCACAAAGATAGTCAATTTATTCAGAAAATGATTAACTTTGACGCCGAAAATTCAATAAACCCAACCCTGACTCAAAGTGGCCAAGAAGAAGAAACAGATTCCGGGAGTAGATCCTGAATATCTAAAAAAGCAGAAAGCATCGCTTGTCCGCAGGCACAGGCAGGTCATTTATCTGAATGACAGTGAGATGGCTGCAATAAGTCAGTATTGCGACAAATTCAGGGTAGGGACTAAGACTGTTTTCTTCCGCGAGGCCAAAGCAGACAAGGGTCATGTCATTATCCATAGCCAGCGTCATTGCTGTAGTTTTAGCCCTTATGAAGGTAGAAACTCCCGCCGATGTTAGCAAGTTTTTCCACCTTGTGGGCGACATGACCATCCCCTGCGCACTCTTGCTGATTGGCGCCACACTTGCCACCATTCCCGTGCGCGACATGATGGGCAATAAGTTTGTCTATACCATCGCCATGCTCAAGTTGCTCGTGATGCCCTTAGTCGTGTGGGGCGTTTTCCAACTCTTCCATTTCGAACCTTTTGTTACAAACGTAGCAGTGGTTCTCACGGGCATGCCCGTTGCAGCCAACGGCATCATGTTCTGCCTCAAATATGGCAAAGATGAGCACCTCATGACGCAAGTAATTTTCATGACCACCCTCCTCTCCCTCTTCACCCTCCCGCTTTTAGCCTACGCGCTGAATGGGTGATTCATAAGAGTATGCCCGCGCCACACGTAAAAACCGCTTAGAGAGGCGGAAAATCGTGAATTTCGGGATATTTTTTTGCCTTTTAAGGTTAGGTAAAACAATAAGTAACTTCCGAGCGCTTATTTGGGTACTTAAGGACGACAGTTTGGGTACTTAAAAACGGCTAAAAGTTATAGGTATTTTCGCAGATATATTTCCAGCATAAAAAACGAAGTCAGAAGCACCGATTTTCGGGTTTCTGACTTCGTTTTTTTATTGTTGTTTGGGATTATCAGCAAGAGGTCGTGAAATTAGCGAATAAAGTTTGTGCGCACCTTGGGTTCTTGCTCGGGGAAGAGAATGCCACTTTGCTTTCCTGCTTCAATACAGCGGAGCATCCATGCCATGTTTCTGCCAAGCGTACGCATGGTCTGCATTCCTTCTTCGTCCTTGCGCACTTCTTCAGGAATATTGCCGTGCACTTCGTTCCAATAATTCGACGTTACTATAGGCATGCAGGCAATGGTAAAGTAGCGGTTCAAATCTTCAAATCCGCCTTGCGCTCCGCCTCTTCTGCAACTCACGATTGCGGCACCTGGTTTACCGGCATACATACCCAGTTTTGAGCAGAAGGCACGATCCATGAAGGGTTTGATACTTCCCGACGTTCCTGCAAAATGGATGGGCGAACCAAAGACAAAACCGTCCACCTCGGACACTTTCGCGAGGAATTCATTCACACCGTCGCCGTCGTACCAGCAACGCTTGGTGTCCTTACACTTACCGCAACCGATGCAACCCATAATGGGTTTTACGCCACACCAAAGTTCTTCAGTTTCTATGCCTTGTGCGTGCAACTGTTCGGCAATCTCTGCCAAGGCTGTATGAGTGCAGCCCGTCTTGTGGGGACTGCCGTTTACGAGGAGTACTTTCATTGAAAAAAAGAGTTTAAGTTAAGAGGTTTTGATGAGGTGCTGAAGTGCTGAAGTGCCTTTCGTTCTGCACAGCACCTCAGAACTTCTGAACATCTGAATATCCCCACCCCAGTAAGTTCCAGTCTGAGGTGACAAGGTTAGCGTTTCACAACTTCAAAGGGCACACGCACGCTCACACCTTGCTTCATCATGTCATAAAGATTGGGATACATGCGCGCTTTAAACGAATCCCAACTGCGCTGTGACATCTGCGTCCAACCCGCTTCGGCAAGCGCAAGAGCGCGTGGGAAAGCCATGTAAGTGGCACGGTTAACGTCGGGGATTGCTTCTGCCCAAAGTGTTCCCATTACTCCCTGAACGTGCTTCATGTCTTCGGGAGTGCAACCATAACCTGGGTCAAGTTCGTAGGTCTTTTGAAGAGTGGTGATAGGCATACCCCAATTATTAAATTCAGGAAAATCATTTCGGAATTGGGGATAATCAAGGTAGGCATGTTCTCCAGGAGCCATGATTATGGGGTGACCATTTTTGCGCGTAAGTTCAAGACACGTAGGCGTCAGTGCGTTGCGCCATGTTACAAGGGTAACATCCTTGGGATAAGGGAAGAGATAATCATCTGCTGGAGGCCAAATGTTATTTAATTCACACCACAGGATGGGCTTCTTACCATTCTTGCGCACCTCACTGAGAACGCGGTCGAAGAAAGGCACCATGAGTTGCGTGGGTTTCGTGTAACCCAGGCGCTCCATCATCGCTTTGCAGGCAT
>CALCUV010000342.1 GCA_937906765.1 uncultured Prevotella sp. | reverse complement strand
GCATTTGGGTTATCCCTTCCCCCGCGGAGAGAAAATTGAGTGGTTCTATAACGAAGTGGTAGTTCCCGAAGAAGGAGACATTCCCAGCAGTTACTACATGGCATGTGGATTTGGCGAAGGTTATTTTGGCATGCAAAACAATAGTCCTCATCCCCGCCGTATTCTCTTCTCTGTTTGGAGTCCTTTCTCTACAGATAACCCTGCGGAAATTCCCGATTCTATGCGCGTGCAACTTATTAAGAAGGGCGAAAGAACTAAGGTAGGAGAATTTGGCAACGAAGGTTCAGGCGGTCAGAGCTACATGCATTATGAATGGAAGGCAGGCGAACGTTGTCGCTTCCTTATCGGTGTGCGTCCTGATGAAAACAATACTACTGTTTACACCGCTTATTTCTATGACAACCATGAGAGCAAGTGGGTGCTCGTAGCTTCTTGGCGCCGTCCGCAGACCAACACTTGGTACACCAATGCTCACTCATTCTTGGAAAACTTCAACCCTGTGATGGGATACATTAACAGAAAGGCGTACTACCAAAACCAATGGGCGCGCACGGTTGACGGAAGATGGATTCCCTTAAAGAATGCTCGCTTTACATGTGACGAAACAGGTCGCACAAAGATGCGCCTTGACTATACGGGTGGTACTGCAGAAGGCGGTTACTTCCTCTCAATGGGCGGTTTCTTTGATGAATATCTTACTACTGGTACAAAGTTTGAACGCTCAGGTAATCTTACAGAAGCTCCCAATATTGATTTTTCAACGTTGGAGTAAGTTAAAATGTAAGAAAAGTGACTTTTTGTAAGGTGTATGTGAAAATTATTTGCAAAATGCTTTGTTGTTTCCAATAATGCTATTACATTTGCCAACGAAAAGAAACAAAAATGAGAACATTTGCTATACATAACGGTTGGTGGCGTATCTTACAACTCAGAAAGTCGTAAGCAGGAACCTCTGTATGTATATTTAGGAATACGAAAAGGGCACTCCGTCGGACTTGCGACGTGAGTGCCTTTTTCCTATATGGGACTTAGGAATTTCTAAGAGTTTCTTAATAATTATAGTAAGTATTATAGTTTTTCTTAAAAGTATTTTTGGAAAAATCGAAAAACGCTTTGCGCCTCTGGTAATACGATAACCACCCGCAGGAACTCCTATGCTTTCATAAATCATCTATAAAAGGTTTAGAAAGTCCCATCCGCTCATGACCTCATCACCTTACAAACCCCAAACCTCACAACCTTAATTATGACACAAAACTTTACTGTTTCCCCCGAAGGCTATTACGGACAATTTGGTGGCGCACACGTGCCCGAAGCATTGTTGAAGTGCACACAGATATTGGCAGAAAATTACCGCCGTTACATAGACGACCCCGAATTTCAAGCAGAGTTTCGCGCCTTGCTCAAAGATTACGTAGGACGTCCCACACCATTGTACCGCTCTGAGAAATTGAGTGCCCTACATGGGTGTTCCATCTACTTAAAGCGCGAAGACTTGTGTCACACCGGCGCACATAAAATAAACAATGCCCTTGGGCAAGCCCTCCTTGCGAAACGCATGGGCGCAAAGCGCATTGTGGCAGAAACAGGTGCCGGACAGCACGGCGTGGCTACGGCTACGGCATGCGCGCTTCTCAATCTCGAGTGTGTTATTTACATGGGCGCCGAAGACATAGTGCGCCAGCATTCCAATGTTCAGAAAATGCGCCTCCTCGGTGCTAAAGTTGAAGCGGTAACTGAGGGAAGCAGAACACTGGAAAACGCTGTCGATGCCGCACTTCGCGCATGGTGTGCCGACCCTGAGAATATCTATTATCTGTTAGGTTCTGCCGTCGGTCCGCATCCCTTCCCCGATATGGTGGCACGCCTGCAAAGCGTGATTAGCGAAGAAATGCGCGCCCAACTCTTACGCCAAGAAGGCCGTGAGTTACCCGATTATGTTGTGGCATGTATCGGAGGCGGCAGTAATGCTACGGGAAGTTTCTTTAACTTCCTTGATGATTTAGATGTGACACTTGTGCTTGCAGAAGCTGGAGGAAAAGGACTGATTACGGGTAAGCATGCTGCATCTTTAAGTTGTGGAGAAACGCGCGTGCTTCATGGCGCCAACACCATGGTGCTTACGCATGAAGATGAATTAGCCGGAGGACCCTATAGTATTTCTGCAGGATTGGATTATCCAGGTGTAGGACCGCTTCCTGCTCACCTTGTGGATTCTGGTAGAGCAATGGTGATACCCATTACCGACGAACAAGCGCTTGATGCGGCATACGAACTCAATCGTATGGATGGTATTCTTCCCGCCTTGGAATCTGCTCACGCTTTAGCGGCATTGCATAAGTTGAGTTTTAAACCTTCCGACGTTGTGATTCTCACACTTTCGGGCAGAGGTGATAAGGATTTGGAAACCTACTTGCCTCATGC
>CALCUV010000341.1 GCA_937906765.1 uncultured Prevotella sp. | reverse complement strand
TATAGTGATGGTCTACTTCTTGTTAAAGATGGTGCAACCCCTAAACCATACACATTTATTGGTTTTGACTCCTGGTTTGTTGTAAATGCAATGCAATTGTTGGTTAATTAAAAACAAGAGGGTGTGTCCAATCGACACACCCTCATATGTTATAAATTATTGGTGTCCGTTAAACAAGTAATAGTGTCGAATAATACCCAGTTGGGGCAACAACGCCCCCCCTTCTCAAGAGGTGATAACGACTGTCCACTTAAAATTCGGTCCCTCACATCACATAAATTTAACTCTAGATAGCTATATTTACTATTTTGACGCATAATCTCTCATTTTACAACAACCTAAAGGTACTTATACGTCCAGTATATCGACTGTTCGAGAAATTAGATTTCCCTGAAATCACAAAAGATTTTTAGCGAACACCAATAATATAAATAAAAAAGCATTACAATTCTTCAGCCTTAAAGTCTATCACAAACTTCTCTTTACTTGTAATACCAATCACATTCAAGCGGATGCCCACCTGCTGTTCATAACACTGATAAAGCAATGATTCAAAAGGAGTTGCGTCCAAAAGTTCACGAAAGTTCAACTTCTCCTCATTACGTTCTTCCTCTGACATGGAATAATAACTCATGAAGCGCTCTTCAGCCATCACATAATCAATAACCACTACTTCATCCTTTTGCACAACCTTCTGAAACTCACCTTCTTCATTTGCTATAGGCAATTCCGAACGCAAGGTTGAAACAGCCACTTGAAGTTGATTACCATCAGCCGTATCTGAACACTCTTGACTCACAACTTCCTTATCTGCATTACTTTTTGCATCACCACAAGAAGCAAAAACACTGAACATCAGCAGTCCACAAACAAGAAGTGAACCACTAACCGAAAATTTCACCATCCACTTACGCATCAATCAAAACCTTTACAATCAACTTACGAAGACATCCCTCACCAATTATAGGCGCATGGGCATCCTCGGGATAGACAATATAAAACTCACCTGGGAGCACCGTATAGTACGTAGAAGGTTGCTCCGCATAAAGTGCAAAGTCATTTTCAGCGTCAAAGGGAGCCTCACTTTCCCCTAAACCCGAAAGATGCTTCCAACCCACAATCTCCTCACCACTCAAAGGAAAATGAATGTCAATATACTTCTGGTGCACCTCTAACTTCTGAGCCTCAGCAGTCACCAAGTTAGCATCACAAACGTTAATAAACAAAGCATCACCATCCAGCACAATACGACCCGCAGGAGCATGAAGCAAATCATTTGCCTTAACGTAGTCAAAAACCTTCTTAAACAAAGGATGAAGCGCCTCATAGCGGGCACTATCTGAAATATGAGATAAAATCATAACCGAAAATATAAAAGAGGAACGTGAGAAAGACTAACGAAAAAGGCACAAGAATAAAGAACACAGAATTAAAACACCATGATTCTCAAATTCTTATGCCATATTTATTAAACCCTTTAATCAACTAACTAACGCTTAGAAATTTCATCCAAAATCGTCCAACACTGGAAGAGTCCGCGAGGAACGTGGAAGCATCCTTTCCACTTACCACCCTTAAGCGAAAGCAACACTTCACCCTGGCGATTCAAATAACCAAACCACTCGGGATATTCAGGGTCTGCAAAGTGTGACCAAGTGTAATTATGAATGCGTTCAAACCATTCTAAGCACTTTTCATTACCCGTAAGCTGGTAACCCTTAATCATCGTAATGAGCGTTTCAATGTGCACCCACCAAAGCTTTTGGTCCCACTCCAACTGCTGAAGCGGATGACCTAAGCGGTCCATAAAGTAGAAGATACCACCATACTGATGGTCCCAACCATATTCCACTTCCTTAAGCGCAATATCAACAGCCTTATCTATAAGTGCTTGGTCACCCAATCGCTTTCCAAGGTCCATGATAAACCACATAGCTTCAATCGCATGTCCAGGATTCAAAAGGCGACCATCCATGCAGTCAACAAGTTCGTTGTTTACGCCCAAATGCTCCACAATAAGTCCGAGTTCAGGACGATAGAACACATCCATCACTTCATGCACACATTCCTTAATCTTTTCTTCAAGGAAAGAGGGTTCAAGTAAAGGTTCAATTTCAAGCGCTACATTGCAGAGAATCATGGGCAAAGCAAAACTTTTCAGTGCTCGTGCACCAGGAGACGCCTTTGACCATTTACCCTTCGGATTATCCACCTTTGAGAGCACAATGTCAAACGTTTTCTTCGCAATTTCTGCATATTCTTCATTACCCGTAGCAATAGCCAACTGACCGAAAGCAATCACTGCGAAAGTGTAAGAGAAGATGTTATAAGGTTCTACGAGCGGATTTCCCTCACGATCAAGAGCAAAATACCAGTTCAAGTTACCATCGTGACCATATTTCTTCAAAAATTCCGCACCTTGGATAGCCGCATCAAGCCATTCCTGCTTCTTCTCCACCTTATTGTAAAGCGTGGCAAACATCCACACTTCACGTCCCTGGAGCCAAATGAACTTATCCGTGTCAAACACAGAACCATCACGCTCTAAGCAAGTGAAGAAACCACCAAATTCCTTGTCCTGCGACTTGTTTAACCAGAAGGGAATCACCTTGTCGAGCAATTCAGACTTATACTGCTCGGCCAATCTCTTAAAGTCCATATTCTAAAATTATTTGTTAAAAATTTTACGTCCAACGAGGTGAGAATTACGCTTAATGAGGAGCAAAACCGCAACATCTGCGCCATTCACACTCACACATAAAGCAAAATTAAGATTTATAAACGAGACACGAGAAACATTATCCTCTTTTTTTAAGAATTATTTTTAACTCCCCACAAAATTTATTCCTCAACCAATCTTTAACTATTATTCAATCAGCACATTGCATCAGTTTTGAAGAACTCTTAATGTGTTTCCTCGCAACAAATCATTGCCAATAGCGCAAATTTAGAGATTTCTCATGAAACAAAACTTACCACCAACGAATTTTGACGCGCCCAAAACTCATGATTCATTCATTTAAAGCACCTAATTTTTGCCACTCAAAGTAAACAAATTAGAAGCAAACCTTCGGCGTAAACTTATAAAATGTTAAATATATAAATATTACCGTAGTTTTGACCTAAAACTTATCATGCCAAATTAGTTTTGTTTAGTAACTTTGCATCGATAAAATCAGAAGGAGCAGTCAACTTGATTTTTCAGCACATACAAAATCCTTGATTTATCCTCAAAAAGTATTTGAAAATAATTAATTAACAACAACTAATAGTTACAATCAAATGAAAAGCAAAATTGCACTTTTTGCCCTCGGTTGCTTGGCATTTACGTCATGCTCAAAGAAGCAGGGTATGCCTACAGGCGACAACAAGCACGTAGTAGAAACAATTGCTCCACAGGTAGCAGATATCACTACGTCATATCCTGCAACCATTCGCTCATGCCAGGATGTAAACATCGTAGCCAAGGTTAGCGGTCACATTCTTAAGGTTTACGTGAAGGAAGGTCAAGAAGTTAAGGCTGGTCAGCCCCTCTTCCTTATCGACCCCACCCTTTACAATGCAGCTGTAAAATCGGCAGAAGCAGCCGTAAAAATGGCAGAAACAAGCATTGAAACACAGCGTTTGAACGTAGAAAACAAGGAAATGCTTCATTCAAAGGGCATTATCTCTGATTTTGACTTGCGTTCTGCAAAGAATCAGTTGGCAACTCTCGAAGCTCAGTTAGCTTCAGCAAAGGCGCAATTAACAAATGCTAAGGACCAATTAGCATTCTGCACCATCACAAGCCCCACAAACGGCGTTGTAGGTAAGATTAACTTCCGTCAGGGAACCCTCGCTTCTCCCTCACTCCCCCAACCCCTCACCGTGGTTTCTGACTTGAGAGAAATGTACGTTTACTTCTCAATGGCTGAAAAGCAGGTTCTTAACCTCGGAGGTCAGGCTTCAGCGCTTGCTTCTTTCCCCGCAGTAAATCTTCGTATGGCAAATGGCAAGTTGTTTGAAAATCAAGGTCAAATTACAGCAATTAGCGGTGTGATTGACGCAAGTACAGGTTCTTTACAGGTACGTGCAGACTTCAGCAACCCCAACCGCATTTTGCGCAGTGGTGGTACGGGCACAATCGAAGTTCCCACGAGCGATTCTGCAGCCGTTATGGTTCCTCAGATTGCCGTAGTTGACGTGCAAGAAAAGAAGTTCGTTTACACACTTGGCGAAGACAACAAGGTGAAGTACACAGAAATCAAGGTGCTTTCTCAAAACGACGGTCAGCATTACATCGTGACAGAAGGTGTTAAGATTGGAGACCGCATTGTTGTTGAAGGCGTAGCAACGCTTAAGGACGGTATGGAAATCACTCCTATCACTGCCGCAGAGCGTAAGGCAATCGAAGAGAAGTCACAACAGCACATGGCTGAAAAGAAACTTCCTGGACAAGAATAAAAGACGAAATCAGAACATAAGTAGGCAGAGCAGACTCGCAACGAGGTAACAACGTTAAAACGAAACCTCAAATCCATAAAATTAAGTTACTAAGATTTTAAATTAAGTCTCAAACAATTTTAATTAAGTCACTTACATTTTTCACTCATTGAGGTTCTTCTCACGCAGTGCTCCCCTCGCCTACTAAAATTCTAAAGAAAAATGAGACTCGATACATTTATTAATCGCCCAGTGCTCTCTACGGTAATCTCTATCGTAATTGTCATCTTGGGGGTAATTGGTTTGGTATCACTCCCAATTACACAATATCCTGACATTGCTCCGCCCACCATTCGCGTAACTACATCTTATCAGGGTGCAAATGCTCAAACCGTGTTGAACTCCGTTATCATTCCGCTTGAAGAACAAATTAACGGTGTTGAAAACATGGACTACATGTCTTCAAGTGCAACCAATACGGGTAATGCAACGATTACGATTACATTCAAGCAGGGCACTGACCCTGACATGGCAGCCGTAAACGTTCAAAACCGCGTATCAAAGGCATTAGGTTTGCTTCCTGCTGAAGTAACTCGCGTAGGTGTCATCACACAGAAGAGTCAGAGCTCCATGCTTATCGTCTTCTCACTTGTTGACGTTGAAGACCGCTATGACTTTGCATTCCTTGAAAACTATGCAAAAATCAACGTGTTGCCTCAGATTCAGCGTGTGCAGGGTGTAGGTGATGCCATGGTAATGGGTGCTGACTATTCAATGCGTATTTGGCTTGACCCTGAAAAAATGGCAGAGTATGGTTTTGTTCCCACAGACATTTCAGGCATTCTTTCTGACCAGAACATCGAAGCTGCCCCTGGTACAATTGGCGAACGTGATAACAACACGTATCAGTACACTATGCGTTACCGCGGTCGCTTAACCTCACCTGAACAATTTGAAAACATTGTTTTGCGTTCTACGGATGATGGTGGTGTGATTCGCTTAGGCGATGTTGCACGCATTGAATTGGGACGTATGACTTACGGCTTCATGGGTAAGGTAAACGGTCACAACGCCGTAACTTCAATTATCTTCCAGGCTGCAGGTTCTAACGCAACTCAGATTATTCAGGATATTGAAGCATTAATTGACGAAACCAGCGAATCATTGCCTCCTGGTCTTGAGTTCGTAATTTCTCAGAATGCAAATGAATTCCTTTTTGCTTCTATCCATGAAGTAGTAAAGACGTTGATTGAAGCCTTCGTATTGGTGTTCTTGGTGGTTTACATTTTCCTTCAGGACTTCCGTTCTACGATTATCCCCGCCATTGCAATCCCCGTAGCACTTATCGGTACTTTCTTCGCCATCAATGCTATCGGATTCTCCATCAACTTGCTCACACTCTCCGCGCTAGTACTTGCCATTGCAATTGTAGTCGATGACGCCATTGTGGTGGTTGAAGGTGTGCATGCGAAATTAGACCTTGGTTATAGTTCAGCTCGCAAGGCATCTATTGACGCCATGAGTGAATTGGGCGGTGCTATCGTATCAATTACGTTGGTGATGATGGCAGTGTTTATCCCCGTAAGTTTCATGGGTGGTACGGCAGGTATCTTCTACCGTCAGTTTGGTATCACCATGGCCATCGCAATCGGTTTCTCTGCTTTGAACGCATTGACCCTCTCTCCCGCTCTTTGTGCTATCATGTTGAAGAGTCACAATGAAGAAGGTCACGAACGCTCAACTAAGGAAAAATTGGGCATCGCCATGAATGCAGCAAAGGATGAAATGGCAGGTCGTTACAACCGCGTGTTGAAGCGTCACAACTCTAAGTTGACTTATCTCCTGGTAATCGTTGCCGTATTAGGCATGATTTTCGGAGGTTTCACTTCTGGTTGGTTAATTGCCATTCCCTTCGTTCTCATTGCTATTTGGGGTTTAAAGCGCCTCACTGACCAAGGTTTCCACGAAAACTTCAACCACAGTTTCGACAACATGATTCAGCGCTACAAGAATGGTGTCATCTTCTTTGTGAAGCGCCCCATCCTTTCAACTATCTTTGTGGTTTTAAGTTTGATAGGTCTTGTTGCAGCCATGAACCTCACCCCCACGGGTATGGTGCCCTCGGAAGACACGGGTTCTATCATGGGTGCAGTAGCAATGCCTCCTGGTACTTCGCAAGATAAGACAGAAGAAGTGTTGGCTCAAGTTAACAACTTGGTACAGAGTTCTCCCCTCGTAAGTAGTTCTACGATGATTTCTGGTTACTCTTTCGTAGGTGGTCAAGGTGCTTCTTACGGTTCATTCATTGTGAAGTTGAAACCTTGGGAAGAACGTAATCCTTTGACTGAAAGTGCAACGGTTGTATTTGCCAACCTCTACCTTGAAAGTCAGAAGGTGTTTAAGAATGCTCAGGTGCTCTTCTTCCAGCCTCCTATGGTACCTGGTTACGGTGCAACAAATGGTTTCGTAATTAACCTCCAAGACCGTACGGGTGGTGAATTGCTCCGCTTCCAACAGGTTACTGAACAATATCTTGCTGCACTCTTGAAGCGTCCTGAAATTGGTTCTGCTCAAACAAACTTCAACACGAAGTTCCCCGAATATATTATTGACATTGACGCAGCTAAGTGTAAGCGTGCAGGTCTTTCACAGACAGACATTCTTTACACCCTTCAGGGTTACTACGGCGGTCTTTACTCAAGTAACTTCAATCGCTTCGGTAAACTTTACCGCGTAATGATTCAAGGTGAACGCGATGACCGTAGCAATATTGAATCGCTCAATAAGATTAAGGTGAGAAATGCCAAGGGTGAGATGGCTCCCATTTCTGAATTCGTAACCATGACTCCCAGCATGGGGCCTGACATTATCAACCGCTTCAACATGTACACTTCTATTACTGTGAACGGTTCACCTGCTGAAGGTTTCACTTCAGGTCAAGCAATTCAAGCCATCAATGAAGTGGCAGAAGAAGTGCTTCCCGAAGGTTACTCATTTGAATTCTCTGGTCAGACTCGTGAAGAAGCAGCTTCAAGTGGCAGCACCACAGCTATTGTATTCATACTTTGCTTCGTGTTCATCTACCTCTTGCTTGCCGCTCAGTATGAAAGTTACATGCTTCCCTTTGCCGTGTTGCTCTCAGTGCCCTTCGGATTGATGGGATGCTTTATCTTCTTGCACCTCATGGGACTCATCCCCATTTTCTCTGCTGCTGAAAACAATATTTACGTTCAGATTGCAATGATTATGTTGATTGGTCTGTTAGCAAAGAATGCAATTTTGATTGTTGAGTTCGCCCTTGACCGCCGTAAGATGGGTATGAGCATTACGAATGCTTCTGTACTTGGTGCTGCAGCTCGTTTGCGCCCCATCTTGATGACTTCAATCGCAATGATTGTAGGTTTGCTCCCCTTGATGTTTGCCTTCGGTGTAGGTGCTAATGGTAACCGTGCTCTGGGAACTTCAGCTATCGGTGGTATGCTCCTCGGTATGATCTTCCAGATATTTATCGTTCCTGCATTGTTCGTAATCTTCCAGGCGCTCCAAGAACGCATCAAGCCTATGACTTGGGAAGATATGGATAACCCAGAAGCAGAAGCAGACTTGCAACAATATTCTAAGTAACAGATAACGGACTATGGACAACAGACAATAGATAAACTAGAAATGTCTGTTGCCTGTTGCCCATAGACCTTTAAATTATAACAATGAAGAAAATTCTTTTTCCCCTATTAAGTGTCGCTCTTCTTACCAGTTGCGGAATTTTCAAGAACTACGAACGTCCTGAATCTCTCGCAAATGTTACTGAGGATATTTACCGCGACCCTACTTCAATGACTGCAGTGCTTGAAACTGCAGACACTGCTAACTTTGGGAATATGCCTTGGCGTGAAGTCTTTACCGACCCTAAACTCCAAACACTTATTGAAAAGGTTTTGGTTAGCAATGACATGCAAAAGGCAGACATGAACATTGAGAAGGCAAAGGCTTATCTTACCATTTCCAAGTTAGCATATATTCCTTCGTTCGTATTTGCACCCTCGGGTGAACTTACTTCTATTGACCACTCTAAGGCTGTTCAAACGTACACATTGCCCATTTCCGCTTCATGGAACATCGGTTCGTTTGGTTCACTTAACAATGCTAAGAAGTACGCAAAGACCAATTTGTTTGTAGCTAAAGCTGCCAAGCAAGCAACTCAAACTGCTCTTATCGCTGCTGTTGCACAAATGTACTACACACTCCAAATGCTCGATGAGCAGTATGCTACTGCAACTGCTACAGCAGAAATCTGGAGCAAGAACGTTGAAGCAATGAAAGCAATGATGGAAGCTGGTATGGTAAACAATGCAGCTGTGGCGCAAGCTACGGCAAATTATCACACATTGCTCGCTTCTCTTC
This sequence comes from uncultured Prevotella sp., assembly GCA_937906765.1. Taxonomy (GTDB): domain Bacteria; phylum Bacteroidota; class Bacteroidia; order Bacteroidales; family Bacteroidaceae; genus Alloprevotella. Next base: position 3,711 of record CALCUV010000341.1, on the reverse strand, counting down.
CCGCCCTTCAAAATAGCATTCGTCAAACAGAGAATGCTCTTTGCGTATTACTCGCAGAAGCACCTCATGCAATTGAGCGTAACCAATTTGGTGCTTATGACTTCCCCGCTACAATGGAAGTTGGCGTTCCTGTACAGTTATTAACCAACCGTCCTGACGTACGTCTTGCAGAAGCACAATTGGCTGCATCTTTCTATAATGTGAACATTGCTCGTTCTAAGTTCTACCCCGCTATCACTATTTCAGGTGTTGCAGGATGGACAAATAATGTCGGTGCTGTAGTTAATCCTGGTAAACTCCTTCTCAATGCTGTGGCAAGTCTTGCTCAACCCATCTTTATGAATGGTCAACTTACTGCAAACCTCAAGGTTTCAAAGTTAGATTATGAAGCAGCAACTCTTGATTTTCAAACTGCTGTGCTTAAGGCTGGACAGGAAGTAAGTAATGCACTTGCTGATTATCAAACAGCTGTTCTTCAGCAAAAAGAACGTGAGAAGCAAGTGGAAGTATTGAAGACAGCAACTGAACAAACCATGTTGCTTTTCCAGCATTCTAACACTACTTCTTATCTTGAAACCCTCACAGCTCAGCAGAGTTTACTTTCAGCTCAGATGTCACTCATCACTGATAAGTACAACAAACTCAACGCTGGTATTAACCTTTATAAGGCCCTCGGAGGAGGAAGAGAATAACAACATTAGGTTATAAGACAATAGACAAAATCTCAGTCCCCACAAGTTGTCTATCATCACCTCTTAACCTCAAAACCTTAAAACCTAACCCCTAATTATTATGATTAGTCCCTTAGCATATGTTGACCCAACCGCTAAGTTGGGTAATAACGTAGAGGTAAAACCCTTTGCATATATCGAAGCTGGCGTAGAAATTGGCGATAACTGCATTATCATGCCCCATGCGTCCATCCTTGAAGGCACTGTTATGGGTAAGAATAACATTGTCTATCAGAATGCAGTAATCGGTGCTACACCTCAAGACTTCCACTACAAAGAAGGACATCCTCACCGTGTGATTATTGGTGATGACAACCGTATTCGCGAAAATGTGGTAATCGCTGGTTCTTCTTATGATGACCGCGCTACGGAAATCGGTAATGGCAATTTCCTTATGGATAAAGTGCACATCTGTCACGACACTAAGATTCACAATCACTGCGTATTGGGTATCGGTGTAAACATTGCGGGTGAATGCGAAATTCATGACTACTCCATCCAGAGTTCTTACGTACAGGTGCAACAGCATGTGCGTATCGGTCGTTACTCACTCATCCAAAGCGGATGTCGTGTGCAGAAAGACATTCCTCCCTACATCATTCTCGGAGGTAATCCTGCTATGTATCATGGCATCAATAACTTTGTGCTCAAGCATGTCAATGTAGATGATCGTACTTTGCGCCACATTGCTAATACCTACCGCCTCATCTATGCGGGTAACTTTAGCATGGAAGATACAATTATGAAGATTCGTGAACAAATTCCTCATAGTGAACCTATCGACAATATCGTTACGTTTATTGAAAACTCTAAACTCGGTATTGTTCGCCACATGAAGGAAGAAGCATAAACAAAGGAAAGTATCATTCCCTCTTAAGGAAAAAGCGGATATGTCAACCTCGACATATCCGCTTTTGTTATATTAAACATTAGAGAGATAATAGATGTTATAGGTACTATAGGAACTATAGATACTATAGACACAATAAAGACCACATCTTTATCCCAACCAGGCATAGGCAAAATAAGTTAGCAAAGCCAAACTATATGCCAGCACAGATGAATAAACAACAGAGAAACAAGCCCAGCGCCAAGACCCGCTCTCGCTTCTTATTGCAATAATAGTTGCTATACAAGGTAGGTAAAGCAATAGGAACACCATGTAGGCAAGAGCTGATTGAGGAGAAATATGTTGTGCAAGTGTTGCTTGAAGGCGCGATGTACTTTCATCACTTGCCTCGTCAAAATCATCGGCATAGAGCACTCCGAGTGTACTCACTACTAGTTCCTTCGCACCTAAACCACCTAAAATACCCACCGACATTTTCCAGTCAAAATCCATCGGAGCAAACAGAGGCTCGATTCCTTGCCCAACATATTCAAGGCATGAAATCTCTGTCGTGGTCTCCTCATTTTCGCTTGTGGTACTTATTTTAAAATATCCCAATGCCCAAATCACAACGGAGAATGCTAAGATAAGTCCCGCCATTTTCTGAAGATATTGTTTCCCCTTTTCCCACGTATGGCGCAAAATAGATTTTGGCATTGGGATGCGATAAGGAGGCAATTCCATAACAAAGGGCAAATCCTCACCCACTCTGAAATATTTGGAGAATACTTTTGCAGAAAGTAGTGCAACAAGAATACCTAAGGCATAAAGTGAAAGCATCACCCAACTACCTGACTCAGGGAAGAACGCCCCAATCAAAAGTATATAGATGGGCAAACGTGCTGAGCACGACATAAAGGGAATGATAAGCATCGTTATGAGGCGACTCTTAGGATTCTCAATCATGCGAGTTGCCATAACTGAGGGCACGTTACACCCAAGTCCCATAACCATCGGAATCAGCGACTTCCCGTGAAGCCCCACTCTATGCATCAACTTATCAGTTATAAATGCCGCACGCGACATATACCCTGTGTCTTCCAGCAGAGAAATGAACAGGTAGAGCAACAAGATATTGGGGAGGAAAACAACCACACTACCCACACCTCCAATCACTCCATCTACCACCATATCCTGCAAAATGCCCTCGGGCATGCTCATCGCTACAAATGCTGCGAAATTATCAACCAACCATGAGAGCCATTCCATAGGATAAGCCCCGATAGTGAAGGTAATTTCAAACACAATATATAATATAGCAAGGAAAATGGGGTAACTTAACCACTTGTGAGTAACAATCTTGTCGATTCGTTCAGACAGGGTTTCTGCTTTCTTTTGTGCATGAGAGCATTGGTGTGTTTCCTTCAGAGCACCTTGGATAAACCCATACTTAGCGTCAACCAGGGCTTCCTCTGCGCCCGTAGAGAGTTCACGCATTATGCGTTGCTGTTCTTCATAGCGTGCCGCAACAAGTTCATCATGATTGCTAAGGGTGTCATCAAAGGTGTTGTATTCCTTATCACCTTCAAGAAGTTTGATTGCAAGATAACGTGTTGAATACTTGTGGCGTATCTGTCCATTCTTCTGAATCACCTCCTTAATGCGGTCAATACTCCGTTCCAACTCACTTCCATGATTGACATGAATATGACGCGCTACGGGTGACTTATATTCATACACGTCAATGACTTGCTCAAACAACTGTTCAATGCCTTCTCCACTTCGAGAAACGGTGGGCACCATAGGAGCACCCAGCAGTATTCCTAGTTGATGATAATCTAACTCATCTCCATTCTCACGAACTTGGTCAAACATATTCAGCGCCACCACCATACGCAAGTTCATGTCAATGAGTTGGGTGGTTAGGTATAAGTTGCGCTCCAAGTTAGATGCATCTACTACGTTGATAACAACGTCTGGCGTTTGTTCTATAAGTTGACTTCTTACGTAGCGTTCCTCTGCACTATATGCAGATAAAGAATAGGTGCCGGGTAAATCAACTAAGACGATGGTATATTGTTCTCCCGTAGATTTCTTAACGAATTGAAATTTGCCTTCTTTCGCATCCACCGTCGCTCCGGCATAATTCCC